>JBIKNT010000123.1:0-5110 GCA_044358465.1 Ilumatobacteraceae bacterium | reverse complement strand
CAATTCTCGAATGTGCAATTCTGCACCTGCGTGCTCTTGAGTAAATGCGCGCACAACATCGGGCAATACATAAGGGGCCAATGTGGGAATCACACCGAGTTCAATACGACCGCGCAGTTGATTACCATCGTGCTTCGTCGTTTCCACAAGGTCGTTCATTTCACGTAACACCACTCGTGCGCGCTCAACCACTTCAAAACCATGTGCTGTCAACATTGCACCGCGTACCGAGCGCTCGAATAAGGTGACCCCCAGCTTTCGCTCAAGTTCTTTGATTTGAGCACTCAATGCAGGCTGAGAGACAAATTCATCATCTGCAGCAGCCCCAAAAGAGCCAGCGTCGGCAATAGCTACCAGATATCGCAACTGCTGGAAGGTTGGCCATGACATAAGTACTTCTTATGTTATCTAAAAGAAATATCAATTTGCTTTATGGGTGTTTTCCCCCGAAACTGTCTCCATGACAAACAGCGACATCAACAAGTGCCCTTTCCAAGCTGGTTCCATCACGGCCGCAGAGATGGGGGCAACAAATGCCTCATGGTGGCCAAACCAGTTGAACATCAAGATGCTCCACAACAATCCTGCAGCGGGTATTCCATTGGACCCAGACTTCAACTACGCGGAAGCATTCGCCTCGCTCGACTTAGACGCCGTCGTTGCCGACCTCACGGAACTCATGACCAATTCCCAAGACTGGTGGCCGGCCGACTACGGCCACTACGGGCCATTCTTCATTCGTATGGCCTGGCACTCCGCAGGCACTTATCGCATTCGTGATGGCCGCGGCGGTGGCGGAACTGGCATGCAGCGCTTTGCCCCAATCAACTCGTGGCCAGACAACGTCAACCTCGACAAGGCCCGCCGCTTGTTGTGGCCAGTGAAACAGAAATATGGAAACAAGTTGTCCTGGGCAGACCTCATGATTCTTGCCGGCAACGTTGCCCTCGAATCAATGGGATTCAAAACATTCGGCTTTGCAGGTGGTCGTGCCGATGTATTTGAACCAGATGAAACGTACTGGGGTTCAGAATCAACATGGCTCGCCGACGAGCGCTACGAGGGCGACCGTCAGCTCGACAACCCGCTTGCTGCAGTGCAGATGGGTTTGATCTATGTCAACCCTGAAGGCCCGAATGGCAATCCAGATCCGGTGTTGTCAGCTCGTGATGTTCGCGAGACATTTGCGCGGATGGCAATGAACGATGAAGAGACCGTCGCACTCGTTGCGGGTGGTCACACGTTTGGTAAAAACCATGGTGCGGGAGACCCTGGCAAGTTTGTAGGCCCCGAACCAGAAGCAGCATCTCTCCAATCAATGGGCTTGGGTTGGATCAACTCGATGGGGTCTGGCAAGGGTGTTGACACCATCTCTAGCGGCATCGAAGGTGCATGGACAACGAACCCAATCAAATGGGACAACGACTATTTCAAAATCCTTCTCGAAAACGAGTGGGAGTTGACGAAGAGTCCAGCTGGCGCACAGCAGTGGATTCCAAAGGGTGGCGCAATGGCAGGAAGTGTGCCAGATGCACATGACTCATCACGAAGCCATGCTCCGGTAATGACCACAGCAGACTTGTCATTGAAGTTTGATCCTGAGTATTTAAAGATCTCGAAAGACTTCTATGCACACCCCGACAAGTTTGCCGATGCCTTTGCGCGTGCTTGGTTCAAACTCACACACCGTGACATGGGACCAAAGTCCCGTTACGTTGGAAAACTCGTTCCGAACGAAGATCTCATTTGGCAAGATCCCATCCCTACAGCAAGCAAAGTTCCTACCGCAGCAGAGATTGCCGAGTTGAAGTCGAAAATCATCGCAAGTGGTCTCACCGTATCTGAGTTGGTTCGCACTGCATGGTCGTCTGCTTCAACATTCCGCGGTACCGATAAGCGCGGCGGCGCCAATGGCGCACGCATTCGTTTGGCACCTCAAAAAGATTGGGAAGCAAATCATCCTGCCGAGCTTGCAAAAGTACTCGCGGTGTACGAGAAACTGAACAAGGAGACTGGAGTATCCATTTCCGACCTCATTGTTCTTGGCGGTAACGCTGCAGTAGAAAAAGCTGCAGCAGATGCCGGTGTTCCCGTTGCCGTTCCCTTCACTGGCGGCCGCGGTGATGCCAGTGACGAGCAGACAGACGTCGATTCATTTGCAGTACTTGAGCCAACCTTTGATGGTTTCCGCAACTACGTACGCCCAGGCCACACTCAACCAGCGGAACAACTGTTACTGGAGAAGGCCAACCTCCTTACTTTGACCGCACCTGAGATGACCGTTCTTGTGGGTGGATTGCGTGCGCTCAATGCCAACTACCAGCAGAGCGCTCATGGTGTCTTCACTGCACAACCAGGACTACTCACGAACGACTTCTTCGTCACTGTTCTCGACAGCAACCTTACGTGGGCGCCTATTGACAAACAAGAAGATCTATTCGAAGGCCGTAACCACAAAACAGGAGCAGTCCTATGGACCGGAACACGCAACGACCTCATCTTTGGCTCGAACTCTCAATTGCGTGCACTTGCCGAGATCTACGCCCAAGACGACGCTCGTGAAAAGTTTGTGCGTGACTTTGTGGCTGCCTGGACGAAAGTGATGAACCTCGATCGATTCGAATAATTCTCTTACAAGTGAGTAAGCAGATATAAAACTCCACCGATAACGGCACATATACCCATTACTTGCAATGTGCTGCGCTTGAATTTGAATACAAGCACAGCGGCAAGAAGGGTCAAGAGACCAGACTGGATATTGAGTGTCTCCCAGTTCGGAATGGACGTCTTAATAATTCCTGGCGAATAACTGTGCGTTTTTTCGAACAGGGTATGAAGCGCGAAATACACAGAAAGATTCGCAATCACTCCAACAACTGCTGCTGTTACTGCTGTCAACCCGGCAGATACAGAGCGGTTCTTGCGTAGGCCCTCAATGCGGGGAGCGCCCAAGAAGACAAATAGAAAACACGGCACAAAGGTGACCCACACAACCAAAGTGGAGCCGATGATTGCAGCAACCCATGGGTTGAGATCGCCCGGATGACGAAATGCCCCGAGGAAACCAACAAATTGCACCACCATGATGAGAGGTCCGGGAGTTGTTTCCGCGAGTGCTAACCCATGCACCATTTCGCCTGGCAGTAACCACTGGAAAACCCCGACCGCACGTTGCGCGACATAAGACAAAACTGCATACGCGCCGCCGAATGTGACAACAGCTGTACCCGAGAAAAATACACCTTGCTGAACAAAGACATGATCCCTCCCAAGTGCAACAACTGCAATAACTATCGGTAACGCCCAAATAAAAAGCCCGACGACAAGAACTTTGATAGATCCAGTAAGAGTTCCCCTGTCACCGTGTAGCGCTTCGTCGGCGATGAGGGGCTGCACTGCGTGTTCAGGTAAAACAACGGGTGGTTTAACAAACCATTGTGGACGACTTTTATTAGCCATCACCCCTGCTAATGCAGCAGCTGCAACAACAATAGGAAATGGAACATTGAACATGATGAGAGCGAGAAAGGAAAGTGAACTTATTGCCCACAAAAAATTATTTGTCAGAGCGCGCTTACGAATTTTCCAAACAGCTTGAGCGACTATGGCAAGAACTGCGGGTCCGAGGCCCGCAAATACTGCAGCAATTCCAACCGTGTCACCCCACCGCGCATATATCGCAGACAGAAACATCAACGTGACGTACCCGGGAATTACAAACAAAGTGCCGGCAATCAAGCCGCCAGCGGTGCCATTCAGTAACCAACCAAGATAGATCGCAAGTTGTTGTGCTTCTGGACCAGGCAAAAGTGTGCAAAATGAAAGGGCGTGAAGAAACCGCTCCTCACCTATCCAGCGCCTCTTTTCAACTAGTTCATCGTGCATCACTGCTATCTGGCCAGCAGGCCCGCCAAAGGTGCGCAGCGAGATGGAAAACCAAACTTTGCTTGCCGCCGTCAAGGCCAACGGTTGAGCAGGTTGCTCCATATCAGGCACAACCAAAACTTACCCCCTCACACACCATTTAAAGGGGGGCGTAAGCCAGACAAGAACCGCTGTCTATCCATTATTCATCTGAGTTCCATCATCGCTGGACCTTCAGTCTGCCAGGGGTCGCACGGGCCCCAAGGGCGACCTCACGGCTCCTTACGAGTGAGTGAATATTGATATCTGTAGTAGATTACTACAAGATATGTAGTGATTTGCTACAAGTACTAAAGGCCCTAGTTATGGCGAAAACAGAGAAACCAGCGACCGAGGCCAAAAAGGCGCGTGTCAGCAGAGAAGAGGCAGTCCAGCTGTTTCTCAATGCCACGATGCGCCTGCTTGAAGAAAAACCTATTCTCGACATCACCCTGCAAGACATTGCTAACAAGGCTGGGCTGAACCACGGTTATGTCTTTCGCTATTTTGGCACCCGCCTCGATTTATTCTTTGCAGTAACTGAAGAGTTAGCTCGTCTTGCCGAGCACGCAGTTACCAATGAAATTGAGCGCCGGTCACAAATGGGCGAAGTTGTCATCCCGTTGAACTTCTCGGTAGCCGAGGTAGGTAGAGCGTACTTACGTCAACGTCAAGCAGTTATTCAGTATTTGGTGACAGCAGGAATTGACCCAACACGATTCAGCGAAACATCGCGCAAAACCACCGAGTACTTTGCGCAGCAATTTGTCAACTTTGGCATGAATGAACGAATGGCTATTACTCAAGCAACAAAACTGAGCATCTTGCTGTGGGCCGAAGGTTCGGTCGCCTCGATCTTTGGTGTGAGCAAGAATGAGGCAGACGATATCCGGGCATTGAGTTTGGACATGATCGTTCATGCCAACGACATCAGCAACCGTTTGGGTTGGGACTAACCCAGTATGACGCCGCGCACAATTAAAAAGCCCACTACAAGCACTACCAGACCGCCAAAGCGGGTGAACCAATTTGGCTTCCATGGCTTACTGCTTGAACGGCCAAACCAACCCAAGACCGTTGTAATGAAACCAGGCATTCCCAGGAAGACGAAACCAAACGTCAACATCTTTTCTGCGTCATCAATGTTGCTCGTGAGGAGTTGACCCCACCAACGTGCAACGAACATCATAAAAGTGACCTTCAAAAT
>JBIKNT010000122.1:0-5114 GCA_044358465.1 Ilumatobacteraceae bacterium | reverse complement strand
CTTCACCCATCGTGAAACAGCATGTTCCACTTCTTGCATGCGCAGCAGGCCACGTTGGCGACCCACAAGTGCGTCACCGCGGCACCATTGGTGGTTCTATTGCCCATGCCGACTCTGCGAGCGACCTTCCTGCAACCACGCTTGCTTTAGGTGCAACCTATGTTGTTCAAGGTGCATCGGGAACGCGTGAAATTGCAGCGACAGATTTCTACAAGGGCTTTCTTGAATCGGCACTTCGCCCCGATGAAATGCTCACCGAAATTCGTGTTCCGAAAATGAACGGCGCCGGATGGAGCTTCCAGAAGTTCAATCGCCGTGCTCAAGATTGGGCCATTGTTGGTGTTGCTGCATGGCGCGGCAATGGCGGCTCTGGTGTTGCGCTTGTCAACATGGGCTCTACGCCTGTTCTCGCAACAGATGTAGCCACAGCTTTGGCATCTGGAGCATCGGTTGCCGATGCCGCAGAACTCGCAGCTGCTCAAGCCGACCCACAAAGCGACCTCAATGCAAGTGCTGAATACCGCACACACCTTGCCAAGGTGCTCGTGCGTCGCGCGCTTGAAGAGGCCACGAAGTAATTCCCGTGCAGCTGCGGTATCTCCGCACCGCTGCACTCATTGCATACGTCATTGCATTTATTTGGTCGGGAATCACCAACGGGATCCCCACCGACCGCATTGCCGTACTTGCATGGGTGCTCGGTGGCTTCGTTGCAGGAAACCTCGGGCGATCGCGTGAACGCCAATGGTTGATGTTGCGCGACTTTTCTCTTTTTGTGGCCATGTGGTTTGCCTACGACTACAGCCGCGGAATTGCCGATCAACTCGGCATGCCTATTCAAGTCTTTGCGCCACGTAACGTCGACAGGTTCTTCTTTTTTGGTACCGACCCAAACGTGTGGATGCAAAGCCACTTCTATGAAGCTGCTTCGGTGCGTTGGTACGACGTTGTTGGCTCCATGGTGTATTTCACTCACTTCTGCGTGCCAATGGCTGCAGCGGTTGCGCTGTGGATTCGCAACAGAGACCAATGGGTGCGCTACATGCGCCGGCTTGCCACAGTTCTCTTCATGGGTGTTGCCACGTTCATCGTTTTCCCTGCTGCCCCACCATGGATGGCGGCACGCGATGGTCATTTGTCGGCCAAGTTGGCTCGACCTGCGGTGCGCGGCTGGAGACATCTGGGCCTCGACACCGTCTCGAACGTTATTGAACGTGGCCGCGAAGTAGTGAACCCCGTTGCCGCAGTGCCGAGTTTGCATGTGGCGTTTTCGCTTCTTGTGATCTTGTTCTTCGCACCACAACTACCGAAGTATCTCAAACCATTAGTGGTCATTTTCCCCGTGTGCATGATGGTGACACTGGTCTACTTCGGTGAGCATTACATCATTGACGGTGTTCTAGGCGTTGCCTATGTGCTCATTGCATTTCGCTTCTGGAACAACTACGAATCCCCAACTAAGGGTTCTCGGCGCCGTATGTATCGTTTTTCGCGACAATCTGCGCCGAGAAATAAGATTTCTTAAGCAGTGAACTGCACTGCGGCACGCTCGGCAATAAATGGCCCCAACACTTCTTTGCGCACGCGGTTGTGTTCTGGATGCGTATCGTAAATTTTCCAGTCGTCAGCTGAATCAAATTCGGCAACAACAACAAAGTCGAAGTTAGTAGGTGCACTCACCCCGGCATCGGGGCCAAAACGATATTTCTTTACTTCTGTTACATGCTGCGATAACGCCTTCAAAGTTTCTGAAATAACAGCAATTTGTTCTAGAGATATTTTTTCATTCCAACGAAATGCAACGACGTGAATAAACATTATGTCCTTACTGCAAACCGGCGAACTGGCCGCCATCGATATTGATACTTGCACCCGTGATGAATTTGGCTTGCTGACTTGCAAGAAATGCAACAGCCTCACCAAAATCGCCGGGGTCTCCTACGAATCCAACAGGAATGCTTGTTGCCATTGCTTCTAATGAACTTCCGTACACACCCTTAATGCGGTCTGTTGCATGAACTCCTGGCTGAACAGTATTTACAGTGATTCCCATTGCAGCCACATCGCCGGCCAACGACTTCAAATAACCAGTAACCCCCGCCCGCGCGGTGTTGGAAAGAGCGATTTGTGGAATGGGTTGACGAACTGAAATAGAAGTAATGGCAATAATGCGACCCCAACCTGTTTCACGCATATGTGGAAGCGCTGTTTGACACATTGAAATGACCGACAAAAGGCTGAGCTCAAGAGCCATGGAATACATTTCAATAGGCATGTCGATGGCGTTTCCTGGAGGCGGACCTCCACCGTTGGTCACCAAAATATCAACACCACCAAGTCGGGTCATCGCATCTTCTACAAATGCGCGAGCTCCTTTTTGCTCCGACACATCATGTGTGATGCCAATGCACCCATGACCCACTGTTGCTACTGCTGCATTGAGTCGTTCTTTGTCGCGACCACAAATCACCACCTGTGCTCCGTTCGCCGCTAGTGACACCGCACTTGCCAAACCCAGCCCAGAAGTTCCTGCAGCAACAACTGCCCTTTTACCCGCGATTCCTAGATCCATATGAAGACATTACTGAATAGACAAGGCGATGCCCATTGCTCAATGAGTGCGGTAAGGTGGTTGTTACCTAGGGGTGAGAACAATGGACAATCCAGCTATCGACATGCGTCATCTTGACGCAATTGCTGACGCAGATCCGTATCCGTACTGGTATGACGATGCCGACGAGCCCGACTCGAATCCGACACTCGTTCGTACCGAAAGTTGCGATTTATGCATTGTTGGGGGTGGTTACACCGGGTTATGGACCGCCATCATCGCAAAAGAGCGCGACCCATCACGTGACGTCATTTTGATTGATGCCCATGAAGTGGGTTCCGCTGCAAGTGGACGCAACGGCGGCTTCATGGATTCATCTTTAACGCATGGTGTGGCAAATGCTCAGCAACGCTTCCCCGATGAAGTGAACGTCTTGGAAGAACTGGGTTTACACAACCTCAACGAAATTGAATCGGCTATTCGCCGTTACAACATCGACTGCGACTACGAACGCACGGGCGCAATTGATGTTGCAACGAGCTCTCACCCCGCCTCCTACCTTGCAGAACTTCGTGACGATTACCAACAACTCCGTTCACTTGGGCAATCTGTTGAATGGCTCGACCAAGAGACTCTGCGCAGCCAGGTGCACTCGCCTACTTACTCAGGTGGCCTCTGGCGCAAAGATCGTGCTGCACTTGTTGACCCCGCACGTCTTGCATGGGGTTTGAAAACTGCAGCGGAGTCTTTAGGCGTGCGCATTTATGAAGACAGCAAAGCAACAAGTGTTGAAAAAGATGGTGTTGGTGTTTTGGTTGACACACCACTTGGCCGTGTACGTGCAGGAAAAGTTGCGCTCGGAACAAATGCCTTTAAACCACTACTAAAGCGTTTAGGCCACTACGTAGCCCCGGTATATGACTATTGCCTGGTGACCGAACCACTAACACCAGCACAACTCGCCAGCATTGGTTGGCAAAATCGACAAGGCATATCTGATATCCCCAACCAATTTCACTACTACCGCCTTACCGCCGACAACCGCATTTTGTGGGGTGGCTACGACGCGATGTACTACTTCCGTGGAAAAATGAATACAGAACTCGAATCACGCCCCGAGTCGTGGGCTCTTCTCTCGCAACATTTCTTCCAAACATTCCCGCAGTTGGAAGGCGTTCGGTTTTCTCACGCCTGGGGCGGAGCAATCGATACCTGCACCCGCTTTAGTGTTTTTTGGGGTCGCGCAATGGGCGGTCGTGTTGCTTATGCGCTTGGATACACCGGTCTTGGTACAGCATCCACGCGATTCGGAGCGGAGGTGATGCTCGATCTCCTTGATGGACGTCGCAGCAAAGCAACCTCCACAAAATTTGTTCAAGATAAACCGCTCCCTTTTCCTCCCGAGCCATTCCGTTTCGCTGGCATCCAAGCCACGCGATGGTCACTTGATCGAGAAGACAAAACGGGCAAGAGAAATGTGTGGTTGAAAACGCTCGACCGTCTCGGTTTGGGCTTCGACACATAATTTTCGGCGCGGATTGTTGCACAAAACGGGTCATACGGCGCCGAGAACCCTTAGGATTTGGAGTTAATGGCGTATCTTTCCGACGTCCCACGGACACCCGATGAAGTGCGCAACGCACTAACTGCTCACGACTACCTCGTTGACGACGGTATTGCGACCGCGGTTTTTCTTGCGCTCTCTTTGAATCGTCCACTTCTCCTTGAAGGTGAAGCAGGCGTTGGTAAAACAGAACTTGCAAAAGTCATTGCCGAAGCTCGTAACGCGGAACTCATTCGCTTGCAGTGTTACGAAGGTATCGACATCAGCCAGGCCGTTTACGACTGGGACTATTCACGCCAACTCCTCCACCTACGTGCTGCAGAAGCATCGGGCGAAGCAGCCGGTAGCGGCACGGCTCGTTTAGAGGAAGAGCTGTACAACGAAAAGTTCTTGCTGAAGCGCGCACTGCTCAGGGCAATTGAACCAACCAATGGCCCCACGCCTGTATTGCTCATCGATGAAATCGACCGTGCCGACGACGAGTTCGAGGCATACCTGCTCGAAGTTCTCTCCGATTTTCAAATCACGATCCCTGAACTTGGCACTTACCGCGCAACAACGCCACCAGTTGTCATTCTCACGTCAAACCGCACCCGCGATGTTCACGATGCACTCAAGCGCCGCTGCTTGTACCACTGGGTCGACCACCCAGGTTTCGATCGTGAAGTAGCCATTGTCAAACTCCGCGTGCCCGACATTTCTACGGTGCTTGCTCGCCAAGTGGCTGGTGCTGTTGAAGCACTGCGTGAAATGCAGTTGTATAAGCCACCCGGCATTGCAGAAACAATCGACTGGGCAACGGCACTCGGCAAACTGGGCGCACAAGAACTCAATGAAGCATTTGTCGATTCAACACTTGGTGCAGTTTTGAAGTACCGCGAAGATCATGCAAGGGTTCGTGAAACCGGAGTGAATGCTCTTGTGAAGCAAGCCCTTGAGCGCGGCGCATTCCACGGCTAGAAATGACCACACTTTCCTACACCGCATCGAGCGCAGAGG
>JBIKNT010000121.1:0-5161 GCA_044358465.1 Ilumatobacteraceae bacterium | reverse complement strand
ATTATCTTTTCACACTCCCACGAACTACGTCTGCCACTGCGACTGATGTACGCGATGAGACTTCCCGCAACACAGATTGGGCAACCCGCAAACGGGCAGTCAAATCGGCTTTCCCGGCAAGTAGTTCACGCGCCTTTGCCTGCACCGCCTCTACGGTCACTTCGTCAATAGACATAACGGCGTCAGATACTCCTGCCGCTTGGAGTACTCCCGTGGCTTTATGTTCATAAGCAATACACAGCACCGGCACCGCCGATGACACTGCAAATACTGCAGGGTGGTATCGCCCTGCAATAACCCAATCGGCTACAGCAAATAAAGAACGTTGCTCATTGCTCGATTTGGTATCGCTCAAAACCTCACATGAAATACCAGCCGGCAGCTGTTGGGCAAGAGTTTCCAGATACGGCGTATCGCGGTGCACTGATCTGTACAACTGTGGAACAAACACCACATGCGTGGGTTGACCAGCCGCAAATATTTTGATGGCTTCAATGACTGCCGTGTCGTATTCTTTTTGACGCAGTTGTGGCGATGGGTCATTTGGATACGGCCAGTGAATTGCAGAAACAACAATGAGTTGATCTTCAGCACGAATGTTATTGCTCACCATGTAGTTCTGGCGATCCATGGGAGCCACTGTGACCTGCAATGCCGAATCGACCGACACTTCAACATTCACATTGCGGTTGTGACCAGCAAAAAGTTTGCGAATATGTCCTGCAGAAATTTCCTCACGAACAAAAAGACGCGCAAAGCAGCGATACGTGTAACGACGAAACGGGTTTGCCCATCTTTTCTGGAAAGGTCCAGCAGAAGTGGCGTACAACACCACAGGAACCCGATGCAGCCGTGCTACCCATACATAGAGCCAGTGCACCGGTTCATGACCTACGTAAAGGTCACCGAAATATGGCCCGCCTGGCGCAGAGACCACAACGTCAGCAGTTTCATAAGCCGCAATAGTTGCCTTGCCAATTTTACCTAGGAGGAAATATGGCCGGATCTTCAACACACGAAAAGCAAGAAAAACCACGTAACGAATTGCTTCGAAAATGGGCAACCTGAGCGTGATCCACTGCGCATCGGGCCGCAACATTGGCCCAGCAGCCGCATTGTTGAATTGATGAATGACCGTGAACTGTGTGGGCCCAAGCTCGGCTTCAATGCCAGAGCACATCGCGAGAAGAGCTGCTTCGTCTCCGCGATTATCGCCGTGCTGGTTCACCACGAGCACATGAGGTTTGTCTCGCTTGGTCACGTGGAAAGCCTACTGCCCATCAAAGTTCTTCAAATGAGATGTCATACTGAGAAGGTGAGCAATGACGCTGCTTCTTTTTACCGCACCGGTGGACTCGCACCATCGGCCACTGTTTTGCCCCAAACTGCCGCAACAGAATTCATTCAATATGACGCAAGACCCACCCCGTCGTTTCGTGCGTCGCTCAGAACAATTCCTAACTTCCGCAATGCACTCAGCGTTTTTTCTGTCTACATACAAACCATTGCCATATTGGCCTCAGCGGTTCATTTTCATCATCCAGCCACATGGGTTCTTGCTTTTTTGCTCATGGGGCGTGCACATGCTCAATTTGCATCGCTCATGCATGAGTCGGCGCATCGTTTGCTCTTTTCACATCGGGCCACGAATGACTTTGTCGGAACATGGTTTTTAGGATTTGTTGGCTTCACGAGCACTGCGGCGTATCGCAGAGTGCATATGGCGCACCACCGAGCAGAGTTCGGGCCCGAGGAACCCGACCTCGCCTTGTACGCCAACTACCCCATTTCCACTGCCAGTTTTCGCCGCAAGCTCACACGTGATGCACTTGGGCGCACCGGCGTCAAACTCTTACGTCAACAATTGCGCGGACTGCGCTCACCTGAGGCGCGCATTCGGCGCACACAAGTAAAAATTCTTGCTGTGCAGTTGATGCTCTTTGCCGTATGCACTGCGTTAGGCGTCCCTCTGCTGTACCCGTTGATGTGGCTACTTCCCTATCTCACAGTGTGGCGTGTTATCAATCGCCTGCGCTCAATAGCTGAACACGGAGGAATGACCGCCGATACCGACAAGCGCCGCACCACACACAGCGTTCACCAACATGTGCTCGCTCGGTTTTTTCTGGTCCCGTTCAACATTGGCTTTCACCTTGCCCACCACGTAGATGCTGGGGTCCCATTTCGGCACCTTCCGGAGTTCCACGCAGAACTACGCCGCGCCCAGTACGTCACCGACACAAGTGAATTCCCTCATTATCGGGCCATGTGGCGGGCGGCTCATGAATTACCACTATCTACGTAGTAATAAACCGAACCAGCCCTTCTAGACTGATGCCGTGAGCGAGCTTTTTCGAATCAATTCCTTGTGCGTACAACCCCTTGTTGGGCTCGACGGCGACGAAAGCCAGAACAACGCCCCCTCCATTTTGCGCAATTTCTCCCTCACCATCAACGAAGGTGAAGTGCACGCAATTATGGGCCCGAACGGCTGTGGCAAGTCGACCTTGGCAAGCACCTTGTTGGCGTCACCCGAATACGAAGTCACCAGCGGCAATATCTTCTACCGCGGTGAAGACATCACCGATTGGGCAACCGATGTCCGCGCAAAAGCAGGCATCTTTCTCGCCTTCCAATACCCACAAGAAATCGCTGGCGTTTCGGTCATTCAGTTTCTTCGCCAGGCGCTCTCTGCGCGTAAAGGCATCGACCTCTCGGTTCTCGAATTGCGTCTGTCCATCATGGACTGGATGAAGCGTCTAGGAATGGATTCATCATTCGTTGACCGTTACCTCAATGAGGGTTTCTCAGGTGGCGAAAAAAAGCGTAACGAAATCATGCAAATGGCCATTCTCGAACCCGAAATTGCCATTCTCGATGAAACCGACTCTGGCCTCGACATCGACGCATTGCGCATTGTGGCAAAAGGCATTCGCGAAGTGCGCGCCGATCGCGACAAGCTCGGCATCTTGCTCATCACCCACTACCAGCGCCTCCTCGATGAACTTCAGCCCGACTTCGTCCACATCATGATCGATGGGCGCATCGTGGCATCAGGCGGCATGGAACTCGCAGAAGAACTTGAGCGGTCTGGCTATGAGGCCTACCGTTCAGAGAAGTAGACATTTCTTATGAGCTTCGACGCAGCACTTGTAAAAAAGGACTTCCCTCTTTTACAGCGCCGCATCAACGACAAGCCGTTGGTTTACCTCGACTCTGCCAATACCTCACAAAAACCACAACAAGTCATCGATGCCATGTCGCAATTCATGGAAACGACCTATGCGCCCATTAACCGCAGTGCATACCAACTTGCCGCCGAGTCGACCGATGCATTTGAGAATACCCGCAGCTTGTGCCGCACTTTCATCAATGCGCCGCACACCAATGAAATTATCTTCACCAAGAACACAACTGAAGCTTTAAACCTTGTTGCACATTCATGGGGTGGCGCAAACCTGCAAGCTGGCGATGTAGTGGTGCTCACTCACATGGAACATCACGCAAACATCGTTCCATGGCACATGCTTGTTCAGTCGCACGGTATTCAGTTGCGCTGGGTGCCACTCACTTCCGATGGTCAACTCGACCTCACCAACTTAGATGAATTGCTCAAAGGTGCAAAGGTTTTTTCTTTCACTGCAATGAGCAACGTTCTTGGCACCCTCACTCCGGTGAAACAGTTATGTGCCGCAGCCCACGCCGCTGGCGCACTTGCCATCGTTGATGGTTGCCAATATGTTCCTCACAACGTCACCGACGTCACTGAGTGGGATGCAGACTTCCTCACCTTTTCTTCGCACAAAATGTGTGGCCCGTCTGGCATTGGAGTGCTGTGGGGCCGCGAGGAACTCTTGAATGCCATGCCTCCCTTTTTAGGTGGCGGCAACATGATTGGCGATGTCCGCCTCGACGGCTTTACTTGTGCTGAACTCCCGGCCAAATTTGAAGCAGGGACGCCCCCCATTACCGAAGTCATCGGTCTTGGCGCTGCCATTACGTATCTCAATGCGATCGGCATGAGCAACATTCGCCAACACGAAAAAGAAACCATCACTTATGCCTTATCTGCTCTTCATGAGCGTTACGGCAACAACATCACCATCCATGGCCCCACCGACCCCGAGGTGCGCGGAACCGCACTGAGCTTCAAATTCAAAGATGTTCACCCCCACGACCTCAGCCAGGTACTCGACCAATCCAATATCTGCGTTCGCGCTGGCCACCACTGCGCCAAGCCCTTAATGCGCCTCTTGGGCGCTAACGCCACGGCGCGGGCCAGCTTCTACCTCTACAATTCATTAGACGACGTCGACGCATTGGTTAATGCGTTAGAGGGCGCCGGCGACTTGTTTAGTTTGTAATTTATATTCACCACTCGAATTACTTGGAGATCCGATGCCAGGCTTAGAAGACCTCTACCGCGAGATCATTCTCGACCACTACCGGACCCCTCGCAACCGCGGTGAACTTGCCCCACCTGCTGCTAAAGCAGAAGGACACAACCCTTTGTGTGGCGACGAAATTCAGGTCTACATCGACGTTGCCGACGGCATAGTGCGTGATATCAAAATCAGCGGGCAAGGTTGCTCCATTAGCCAAAGCTCGGCGTCCATGATGAGTGCTGCGGTCAAAGGCAAGTCCATCGACGACATTCGCAACCTTGTACGCCGCTTTAAGCACATGATGTCGATTGAAGAAGAAGGGAACGATTCGCCAATTGACGAATCACAATCTCTTGGAGACCTCGAAGCATTGCAGGGTGTAGTGAAATTTCCTGTACGCATTAAATGCGCAGTGCTGTCGTGGAATACCTTGCTCGACGCACTCAACAACGCCTAATTCATTTCACTTAGCGATCGGGGGATTCGCCATGTCATTTATTCCATCTCAAGTTGCCGACATTACTGTCGACTGGCTCAATGAGGTTTTGCCAAAGAACGTTGGGAAGGTGGAGAGCTTCACCATTACCCGTTTCGGTACTGGGGTCGGCATTTTGGGCGAACTCGCTCGGCTGCACCTCACCTATGCCGATGGCAATGGGGCTGGGCCAGCAACCATGGTTGCAAAGTGCCAATCACCAGCGCCCGAAAATCAATTTCTTGCTCAAGCAATGGGCTTCTACTTACGAGAAGTCAACTTCTACCGTGAAATATCGGCA
>JBIKNT010000120.1:0-5170 GCA_044358465.1 Ilumatobacteraceae bacterium | reverse complement strand
ACCTCTACAAGGTGCTGGTGGAGTGTTTCCACCGAAAGAGGGCTACCTACAACAACTGCGCAAACTGTGCGACCAGCACGGCGCGTATCTCATTTTCGATGAGGTGATTACCGGCTTCGGACGACTCGGCACTTGGTTTGGCGCTCAGTACTACGGAGTGACTCCCGACCTTCTCACTTTTGCAAAAGCAGTGACGTCTGGCTATCAACCACTTGGTGGCGTCATTATGGCCCCGAGTGTTTGTGCACCATTAGAAGCCGACCCTGCATTCCTTTTGCGCCACGGCTACACCTATTCAGGACACGCCACCGCATGCGCTGCTGCACTGTGCAATCTCAACATCATGGAGCGTGAAGGATTACTTGAACGTGCCGTACATATTGGCAAACAACTTGAGGCAACACTGCAGTCGCTGGCGAGCGATGGAGTTATTCATCACGCTCGAGGAGCAGTTGGCGTATGGGCCGCTGCACATCAACCTGGCATCGATTCCTTTGCTGTTCGCGACGCCATGCTAAAACGTGGTGCCATTACCCGCGCAGTTTCGGCCGACACCAACTCATTTTGCCCACCACTCGTCATTACCGATAGAGAACTCACGACCTTGCTCGATATTTTTGCCGCCACAACTATGGAATTTGTTAAACAAAAGAACTGAGGACCCCATGTCACAACATCGCATTCTTATTACCGGAGGTGCAAGCGGTATTGGCGCAGGCATTGCGCGCCACTGGGCCAATATGGGCAACGACGTGCTCATTACCGATGTTGACGATGCTTTAGGAACTGCACTAGCAAGTGAACTTGGCGCAACCTTTCAGCATCTCGATGTCACGAGCGTCGAACAGTGGACACAATTCATTTCTCAGCACAAGCCTTTTGACGTGGTGTTTCTCAACGCCGGCGTGGCAAGTGGTGGAAATATTTTTGGAGCAACAAACCCTGAAGAAGTATTTGAGTTTGACCTCAGCAATTACCGTCGTGTGAGTTCCATCAATATTGATGGTGTGGTACTCGGCGTTGCGCACCTCGCCAATGCAATGGTCAAAAATGGCGGAGGTGACATAGTGGTAACAGCCTCAATGGCTGGGCTCTTCCCCATTCAAGCCGACCCTATTTATGGTCTCACTAAACATGCCGTACTTGGCTTTGTGAAGTCGTTGGCACCAACCCTCATTGAACACAATGTGTGCCTGAGCGCCATATGCCCATTCTTTGTCGACACACCACTGGTGAACGCGGAATCACAAGCACTCATTCGCGAAACAGGTTTCGACATACTCACGGTTGATCAGGTCATTGATGCAGCGCAAACCGCCGTTGCCGAACGCAGCGCTGGTGCACAATGGGTCATTTTCCCAGGGCTACCCGTCGTGAAAGCTCCTGAACCAGCTCTACTTCCGTAGAAGCGAAATCAAACTGCTGGTATCCCAGCGTTTTCCACCACGAGCTTCTACCTCAGCGTAATAAGAATCAACGAGAGTAGTAACAGGCAGTGACGCCCCGTTGCGTTGCGCTTCGTCGATACAGAAGCCCAAATCTTTACGCATCCATTCCACCGCAAAGCCAAAGTCGAACTCATTGCGCGACATCGTTGATGACCTGTTCACCATCTGCCACGAACTTGCTGCACCTTGCGAAATAACAGACACCAGTTGTTCAACATCGAGACCAGCAGCTTGTGCAAAGTTGATTCCTTCAGAAAGCGCTTGCACCATGCCCGCTATACAAATTTGATTCACCATTTTGGCCAACTGACCAGACCCAGCTTCGCCCAGACGTTCACAGGCTTTTGCATAAGCCATCACCACTTCGCGAGCAGTGTTGTACACGGCAACATCATTTGCACCGCACATCACACTCAACACGCCATTTTCCGCACCCGCTTGGCCACCAGAAACTGGCGCATCGATAAAGCCCACATTTTTCGCAGCACACAATGCCGCCATCTCGCGAGCAAGTTCAGCCGACGTCGTGGTGTGGTCGACCACAATTCCACCAGTAGCCATTCCCGCAAGTACGCCATCTACGCCCGTCATCACACTGCGCACATCGTTGTCGTTGCCAACACACAACATCACCACATCGCACGTGGCTCCCACTTCTCGAGGGGTAGCAACACTCGTGCCGCCAAAAGCTGCTGTCCACGCCACAGCACGCGGTTGGGTGCGGTTAAACACCGTCACCTCATGCCCTGCTTTTACTAAATGACCCGCCATGGGGTAACCCATGACGCCTAACCCAACAAACCCGATACGTGCCATAGGCACTTAGTTTGGCAGGCTGACAAGGTGACACAGAACTCTTTACCCGCCTCTCACCCACTTCATGGCGCCGACTTTGGCCCTGTGGTACAAATTGCCTACGTGGTGGAAGACCCTGAAGTTGCCGCACGTGAATGGGCGCAACATTTTGGCGCGGGCCCCTTCTTCATTAATCGCCACATTCCCGTCACCAACGTGACGCACCGCGGCGCGCCCTCGGCATTCGACCACACCTCTGCTTATGGCTGGTGGGGTTCTGTGATGGTGGAACTCTTTTGTCAACACAACGAAGACCTCACCGCGGTAACGGAACGCTTCAGCCCCGGCACCTACGGCTTGCACCACATGGCCTGCATTGTGCCGAACCTAGACGTGGCGCTTCAACGGGCCGCTGCAGCAGGAAAAGTTGTTGCCCAAAGCGCACAAGCTGGCGCAACTACTTTTGTTTTCGTTGACGACGTTGAACAACGCGGACACTACTGGGAGCTCTACCAAGAAAGCCCTGGGCTCCTTGGGTTCTACGACATGATTCGCACAGCACACACCAACTGGGATGGCTTAGAGCCTGTACGGGAAATACAGCGCTAGAAATTTTTAGAAGTCGTCGTCTTCTTCGACTTTTTTCGGCTCAGCTTTTGCTGCAGCCTTCTTTGCTACTTTCGCGGGCTTCAAAACGCCTTTAGCAAGCGCCTCATCGAGGAAAATTTCTGCATCGTCGGTGGACACCTTTAACGCAGGAGCAATTTCAGAGATCAGGTTGATGCGAGCACGGTCGTACATGGTGCGCTCGGCAGCCGACAACGAAGCATCGCGGTTGCGTGCTGCAAGGTTGCGCACAACTTCCGCCACTTGATACACGTCGCCGCTCTTCAATTTTTCTTGGTGGTTCTTGAATCGGCGTGACCAGTTTGATGGCACGCGTGGGTCGGCTTTAGAAAGCACAGACACCAGGTCTTCAAGTTCGTCGGGAGACACAGGCGGGCGAACGCCCACTTCAGAGGCCCGTGATGTGGGCACAGAAAGCGTCATTTCATTGATAACGGTCTTCAAAATGAGGTACTCCTGGGTTGAGCCAAAAGCCTTCATCTTCTTAATTCCATGCACGATGCAGGCACCATGCTGTGGGTAGATGACCGTGTCGCCTTTTTTGAAAATCACTTCTGCAGTCACGGCGCTAAGGATAGAGCACCGGAGACCAAAAGCCCCTATGGAATGGGGCGCACACGAAAAAACCGCTAAAGAGCGCCCCCGGCATGAATCGAACATGCGACCTGCGGATTAGAAGTCCGTTGCTCTATCCAACTGAGCTACGGGGGCATTACCCATAATCTACAAGTAGAGAAGCCGCAAATAATTGAGTGCTGTAATAACCGACATCTGACGCATTTGATCGCGAGCTGTGGCAAGACGAAAGTGCTGTGAATATTCACTTCCATCGGCAAGGCACACCCCTACCCACAACGTTCCCACGGGCTGGCCTTCTTGCTCGGCAGGGCCAGCGACCCCGGTGAGCGCCAGCCCAACGGACGAATGCAAGGTCTTCTTGACACCACGAGCCATTGCGATGGCTGCTTCACCGCTCACCACTGGCCCTCTTGGCACTTGCAACACGTCGTATTTCACTTCAGATGCATACGACACCACCCCACCCATGATCACATCACTTGCGCCTGCAATGTTGGTGAGACGACCGGTGACCAAACCACCTGTCACCGACTCGGCAACTGCCAACGTGTGGCCATGTGAACGCAGTGTTTGCAGAACAACAGACTCCATGGTGTCGGTGTCGACGCCAAAGACGATGTCACCCACTACTGCGCGCACACGCTCTTCCCAAGTGGCCAACACTTGTTGAACTTGTTGAGTGGTGGCAGCACGTGCGGTGAGACGAACTTTGATTCCTTCCCAACCACTCGCCAAAAAGGCAAGCGTTGGCAAAGAACCATCGGGGTTGTTTTCGAGTTCCTCAATGATGCCGTCGAGGCGTTCGTTGAGCCCGCTTTCGCTTTCGCCCCACGTGCGCAACACCTTGCTTGCGATGACCGCCTGCACCCCACTACGAGCCACGAGGTCGGGAAGAATGGCGCGCTGCATCATGTCGTGCATTTCATGTGGTACGCCCGGCACCGCGTACACCATTTTAGTTTTGCCGTTCATGAGTACGGGGCACATGAGCCCCGGAGCTGTTCCCCTTGTTTGAGCAATGATGCCTGCGCCCTTTGGCACCATTGCTTGTTGCAAGTTGTTTTCTGCCATGGTGCGACCACGTGAAGCAAAGAGTTCACGAATGACATCGGCGATGCTGTTGTGGAACTCCAGCTCAACGCCCATCACTTGCGCAATGGCCGAGCGTGTGAGGTCGTCGTGTGTTGGCCCAAGACCGCCGCACATAATGACGGCGTCAGCCTCTTCTAACCGTGCGCGCAATGCCGCAACAATGCGGTCGATGTTGTCGCCCACTTTTACCTGCAGGTGAGACGAAATGCCATGTGCGGCGAGTTGCTCGCCGATCCACGATGAATTGGTATCGACAATTTGGCCGAGAAGCAGTTCAGTACCAACAGCGAGAACATCGCAACGCATATTTATGCCGCAGAAGATGCGCTATTGGCATCGAATTGATGACCGCGATACGCCCGCACTGCATATTGGGCTCCGCTGATGAGTGTGAGAAGCACCGAGAACCACAACAGAATTTTCCATGTGTAGTCGAAATCATTCACTGTGAGTGGCGCGAGAGCACATGCCACCGCAAACTGCTGACCAAAGGTTTTCCACTTCGCAAGCTTGCTTGCTGGTATAGATACGCCCTTCGAGCCGGCAACCACGCGATACACACTGATGAGCACTTCACGAGTTGCGATGATGGCAACAGGTAACAATGGAAAAAGGCCGCGGCTGACAAG
>JBIKNT010000119.1:0-5193 GCA_044358465.1 Ilumatobacteraceae bacterium | reverse complement strand
CGAGAATGAAATGTCACTAATGGTCACCAGTCGACCGTCGGTGCCGTTGTCGGCTGCTGTCCACTTGGCCCACGCAACGGTGTCGGTGCCAGCATCTGCAGTCGACTTCGACTCTGCGGTACGCGCAATGCTGAGCACTTTTGTCATGTCGGTTTCTGTTGCAGCAATTTTGAACTGTGATTCAAGAACTGCATCTGAGAGAAACCCGTAGAACTTACCCTTGCGCACAGTTCCATCGCTCAGCCTGTGGGGCCCAGCAATGCCATAGGTGAGGCTCGGTGTTTCACCGCTTGTCACATCGAGTGAACCAATAACAGCAGCATTGGTAGCAAACAAAGCGCCAGCAAAAGCGGTGTTCAACGTGGTGTCGAGGCTTAATACCAGTTGCATGCCGAGTGTGTCTTGTGTTGATTTGTCGGCATCGCACTCAGATACGGGAATGGTTGTGCACCGCTGCGCTTTTGGATCTTGATAGTCAACACCTGGGGCCTCGCTCAATGAGAACTTCACTCGTGCAGTTGCGTTGTCTTGACCCAAGTTCTCGGTTTTCCAAAAAGTAGGTGTCCCGTTCATCCAGGTCCAGCCAAGTTTTTTGCCAACAGAGTTGAGACCAATGGTCATGTCGAAAACTGAAGCGGCAGTAACTGCCGGAGACAAGGTTGCTGTTGGTGCTGAGAAGTTGTGGCCGAGTTGCCCTGCTTGTTTCACATAGGCGAGCGTGATGCCCACGCGGTTAGGTGTGGCGTAGCAATTATTCGTGGAGCCTGCTTTGCATAAGTTGAAGGGCGATATCACAGCAGTGACTGCACCAACGGTTGTGGGCGCAGCTGTCGTTGCGGTTCCATTGGTCACAATTTGAGTTGGCACGCCATTCGTGGTGACCGTCAAAGAAGCGATGTAGGGGCGACCAGTCACCCCTCCGGCAAGATCAGACCAGTTGCCTTGGCTTTGTGAGTTTGGCGCAGAGTCAAGCGAGCTTTGATCGGGTATGCCATCGTCAATTGCTGCTGCTTGTACATGAGGGCTTGCGGTAGATACTGCGCATGCAGCTACAAGTGCAGCTACAAGTGAGATGCGGACGGAACGTTTCATGGGATCTCCTTTGTATTTGTATTCAATGTAGGCTGAAAGTTATTCAAGTTCAATACTCCACAGGCTCGAAACCCCTTACCTGGGTAACCTGCACACCATGACGAACGGCAAATACATTGTGCGTACCCACGGGTGCCAAATGAATGAGCACGATTCAGAGCGCATCGCTGGTCTTTTAGAGGCCGATGGCTATTCGGTGGCAGAAACCGAAGACGAAGCCAATGTCATTGTGTTGAATACCTGTTGTATTCGGGAAAACGCCGACGAGAAGCTCTATGGCCAACTTGGCTGGTTGAAGCAGTGGAAAGAAGCCGCCCCCAATAGGCAACTGGTGGTTGCTGGGTGCTTGGCTCAAAAAGATAAAGACCTTGTGCTCAAAAAGGCGCCGTGGGCCGATGTAGTGATGGGAACCCACAATGTGCATCGCGCCGCAGAACTCATCAACTTCGCTCAGAAAAATGGTCCGGTTACAGAAATCTTCGATGAAGCCGTACTGGAAGATCATGCACTGTTCCCCAGCGCTTTGCCAGCAAAACGCGAGAAGAGTTTTAACGCCTGGGTCACCATTCAAATTGGTTGCGATAACTCTTGTTCGTTTTGCATTGTGCCATCGGTGCGCGGTGAAGAAATCAGCCGCCCTTTTGCCGACATCGTGAGTGAAGTGGAAGATCTTGCCGCACAGGGCATCACTGAAGTGAGTTTGCTTGGCCAGAACGTCAACTCATATGGCCGCGATATTGCACTTGATGTGCGCCGTGAAACAGGTGTGGGCAGCGTGCGGCCCATGTTTGCCGAGTTGCTCGAGGCTGTTGGTGCTGTCAATGGTATTCGTCGTGTGCGCTTTGTGAGTCCGCATCCCAAAGACATGCGCACTGAAACATTTGCTGCCATGGCAAACACGCCTGAAGTGTGTGAGCACCTGCATTACCCACTTCAATCAGGCAGCGACGCGGTATTGGCTGCGATGCATCGGGGCTACACAGCCGAGCGTTATTTGTCGCGACTCGCTGAGGCGCGTGCAGCTATTGACGACCTTGCGGTGTCGAGCGATGTCATTGTTGGTTTCCCGGGTGAAACTGAAGACGACTTTGTGCGCACCATGGAAGTGTGCGCTGAAGCATGTTTCGACTCGGTGTTTATTTATGAGTTCTCTCCGCGCGAAGGAACCGAAGCCGCAACGTACACCGACCGGTTTGTTGACCCCAAAGTTGCCAACCAGCGCTACGAGCGTTTGCGCGCAGTAGTAGAACGCAGCGCACAAATGAAGCACGAAGCACGTATTGGTCGTATTGAAGAAGTCATCATTGAAGGCATGAGCAGAAAAAATGAAGGTGTCGTTACCGGGCGCACGCGACAAAACAAGTTGCTGCATTTTCCCTATAGCGAACCCATTCGTGTTGGCTCATATGCAAATGTTCTTGTTACGTCGGCTGCTCGTCACTTCCTACGTGGTGAATTTCAAGAAATGCTTTCCATGCCAACGCACCGCGTGCATTTGCCCGTGACCGCGCTGTAATGCACACTCTCCAGAAAGTTTGGCCATGTCAAAACAAGTAGTAATTCTCGGCCCAACGGCAAGTGGTAAGTCGTCTGTTGCAATGGCTGCAGCGCAGCAAGTTGCTGGTACACACATTGTTGCTGTCGATGCCATGCAGGTGTATCGAGAAATGAATATTGGAACCGCAAAGCCAACAGCGAGCGATCAGCAACTTGTTCCGCATCATTGCATCGACCTAGTAGACCCTTCGCAACGTTTCACAGTGACACAGTTTCAAGAAGCAGCTCGTGGTGAGTTGGCAAAACTGTGGGAGTCGGGGAATGCTGCACTCCTTGTTGCTGGTACGGGCTTGTACCTCACTGCTGTTATCGACAATCTTGAATTTCCCGGTGAGTGGCCAGATGTTCGCGCAGAACTTGAAGAGAACCACAACACCACCTTGCTCTTTGCTCAACTCAAGCAACTCGACCCTGTGGCAGCTGAGCGCATTGAACCCACCAACCGTCGTCGTATGATTCGTGCATTAGAAGTGTGCATTGGTAGTGGGAAGCCCTTCAGCGACTCAGGCCCTGGCACCTCCGCCTACCCAGAAAATGGAATTGTGCAAATAGGTCTGCGCTGGAAGCGAGAAGTGCTGGCACAACGCATTGCCGACCGTGTTGATGCAATGCTCGACGACGGATTGTTGAAAGAAACAAAGGCTCTATTGCGTCGCCGGCCAGCAATGTCGGCAACGGCTCGTCAGGCACTTGGCTATAAGGAAATGGCCGACCACATTGAGGGTCGCGCTTCACTCGCCGAGGCCAAAGAAGAACTTGTTTTGCGCACACGGCAATTTGCAGTGCGCCAGGAGCGTTGGTTTCGCCGCGACCCACGCATTACATGGGTGGAAGTACATAAAGACCCCGTTGCAGAAGTAATGCCTTATGTGCTGAGAGCGTTGAAGGCGTAGTCTTTTCACATGCAGATAACGATGTCAAAGCATCAAGGGTTGGGTAACGACTTCTTGGTGTACGACATTCGTCAGGGGCTTCCGTTTTCAGAAGGCGACCCCGATACGCAATGGGCGTCTCTTGCTCGCGATTGGTGCGACCGACGTTTTGGTATAGGTGCCGATGGCGTGTTGTTGTTGGGTCGTGAAGGCACTAATCAACTCACCATGGTGTTGTACAACGCCGACGGAAGCCGCGCAGAAATTTCTGGCAATGGCATTCGCTGTTTGGTGCAAGCTGCGTACTGGCAAGATCACATTGATGGCCCAGCAACCTATGTGGTGAACACCGACGCGGGTATGCGCACGGTGGAAGTGCTTGAAGGTTCGTCATCGTCAAATGTTGTACAACTCAGTGTGAGCATGGGCGTGGTGAGCGATATTGCAGAGCCCTCCAACTGGGCAGCACTGCAGTGCAACCCCGATCGTCCAGTGCGTCACTTATCGCTGGGCAACCCTCATTCGGTCGTGAGCGTGGAAGACGTTGCCGATGTCGATTTGCAAACACTGGGTGCACTGGTTCCTCACGTCAATCTTGAGATTGTTGCACCAGGCCCAGAAGCCCATGCCATCACCATGCGCGTGCATGAACGTGGCTCAGGTATCACCCTTGCATGTGGTTCCGGTGCGTGCGCCAGTGCGGTTGCTGCAAAGGCATGGGGCTTTGTTCCGGCGTCGGCACCAGAAGTACTTGTGCATATGGATGGCGGCGATGCACGCGTGCGTATTGATGCTACAACGTCGCAAGCAACTCTCATCGGGCCATCTGTTTTCATTGCCAACGTGGTTTTTCATGTGTGAAGTGCGCTCAACATATGCAAAGTAATTCATGAGTAATCCGTATCAGGAGGCCCTTGGCCAGACGCTCATCGACCGTTCCATTCGCGAGCGTATTGTGCTTGTGGGTGTCACGCTTCCACTGCATACAGAAGAAGAAACCGATGAAAGCCTCGATGAGTTAGCGCTCCTTGTCGACACTGCAGGTGCCGATGAGGCGGGGCGTTTAACGCAAAAGCGCGACGCTCCCGATTCCACCTGGTTTATTGGTAAAGGTAAAGCTGAAGAGTTGAAAGCGCTGTGCTTAGAGGTCGATGCCGACACTGTTGTGTTTGATAATGAACTATCACCAGCACAGCAATACAACTTGGAGAAGTTATTAGGTCGTACAGCACTCGATCGCACTGCAGTCATTCTCGATATTTTTGCTCAAAACGCACACACGCTTGAAGGTAAGGCGCAAGTAGAGCTAGCAATGTCGCGTTATCGCTTGCCACGTTTGCGTCGCGGCATCTCTGGAGCACTCAGCCAGCAGGGCGGCGGTATTGGTACGCGTGGCCCGGGTGAAACTCAACTTGAAGTCGACCGTCGTCGCATCATGAAGCGCATCACCAAATTGGAAGGCGAGTTGAAGAACCTTGGTCGCACGCGCCTCGAGCAGCGTAAGAGCCGAGACCGTAGTGGGCTGTCGTCGGTCACCATCGTGGGTTACACCAACGCTGGCAAGTCGACATTGCTCAATGCGCTCACCGCATCGGGAGTGTTAGTGCAAGATCGCCTCTTTGCCACACTCGACCCCACCACGCGGCGCTTGTCGCTACCTGGTGGTGAGCCC
>JBIKNT010000012.1:0-16365 GCA_044358465.1 Ilumatobacteraceae bacterium | reverse complement strand
CGCTCATGCATCACCGAAAATTGCTCGCGGCTTTTCGTTCGTGACGTTGTCCCATAATAAAACAGTAGAAATTAAAGTAATTGCGGCAGTAGCGGCACTAAAAACTCCATACCAATGACGCGGCCATTGGGGGGCGAGAGAACCCACCAGCATGAGAACAACAATGCCACCTAGCAAGATGAAAAGAGGGTTGAGATAAAACCAAGGAACACTTGGTCCGACAAGTTTTTCGGCGGCGAACAACATCAGTGGTCCTCGTGCTTTTCTTCTTTAACGGCTGGAGCCTTTTTCACTTCCACAACATCAGGCTCAAAAGTACGACCGCTGCGTTCTTCTACGTGTGTCACCAATACCTTCACACTTGGCTCAATACGATCCAACATCGGCTTTGGATATACGCCAGTAAATACGATTGCGGCAATGAAGGTGAAGAGGAGCATTCCTTCACGAGGTGTTAGTTCTGGGAACGAAGCATTTGCTTCATCAACCTCGCCGTGGAACACACGCTGGTACGCCCACAACAAATACAGCGCTGCCAAGATGACACCAGTTGTGCCCACCACAACCCACCAGCGCGCATTTTCGAATGAGCCGATGAGGATGAGGAACTCGCCAACGAAACCGTTGAGGCCCGGAACTCCAATTGATGAGAGCATCACCACCATAAAGGCAGCAGCAAAAATTGGGGCCACAGATTGCAGACCTTTGAGTTCTGCAATTTGGCGAGTGTGGCGACGCTCGTAAATCATTCCTACAAGCAAGAAGAGTGCTCCGGTAGAAATTCCGTGGTTCACCATTTGCATGACACCACCAGTGAGAGCCACTGAAGTAAACGCGAAAGTACCGAGGACAATGAATCCGAGGTGAGCTACTGAAGAATAGGCAACGAGACGCTTCAAGTCTTTTTGCATTGTTGCCGCAATGGCCCCCCACAAAATTCCTGCAACGGCAAGCGTGAGAAAGAGAGGCTTTGCCCAGACGGCTGCTTCAGGGAAGAGATACAAACCAAATCGCAAGAACCCGTATGTTCCGAGCTTCAAGAGCACACCAGCCAAAATGACCGAGCCACCAGTGGGGGCCTGTGTGTGTGCGTCGGGCAACCATGTATGCAATGGAAAGAGCGGCACCTTCACGGCAAATGCAATGGCAAAAGCAAAGAACAACCAGCGAGCAGTGTTCGTGCCAAAGGATGCCTGTTCCGCCAATGTGACCAGATCAAAGGTGACGTAGCCCAAGCTGTTCTTTGCAAGAACTGCAGTTGCGATAATTCCGACCAGCATGAATGCCGATCCGAACATCGTGTACAAGAAGAACTTCGTGGCAGCGTAAACACGCTGGTCGTAACCCCATCCACCAATAAGGAAATACATCGGCACCAGAACAATTTCGAAAAATGCAAAGAACAAGAAGAGGTCGAGGCTGAGGAAACTGCCCATCACCCCGGCTTCAAGAAGAAGCAGCCATGCAAGGTAACGCTTATGCCCATGATGAGGGTCGATACCCACAATGACCAAAGGAAAAAGTAAACCCGTTAATACAACGAGGAACAGAGATATTCCGTCTACACCGAGGTGCCAACCAATTCCCCACTCACGAATCCATGCATGCTGGGAGGTGAACTGGAATCCACCTTCTGAGGTCTTAAAACTTGCCAGCATCCAAATGCTGAGCCCAGCAGTACCCACGCTTGAAATCAAAGCAATAAGTTTTGTCCACTCGGGTCGCCGGTTGCTCGACAAAACTGCGGCAATCGCACCGATGAGCGGTAGAAAAATAAGTGCAGTCAGAATCGGAAATGACATTGACGCACTGTGTCCTGCTTCAGCAATCATCACGCCACCCCTCTCCACATAAACCACGCCAACATGGCAAGCACGCCAATGACAATGGCGGCGGCATATACGCGCACGTAACCGCTTTGAATTTTACGTACCAAGCCACTGGACTGACGGACAAACGACCCTGTTCCACGCACTGCTCCATCGATGACATGTGCATCGGCCCAAGCAACACCTTCAAATGATTGGCGACCTGGCCCACCCATGAATGCCGAAACACCCTTGTCGTAGTTCCATGCATTAGCCAATATTTGTGGCTCAATCGCAGGCAATTTCTTCTTGCCGTATACACCTACCGCTAATGCGATTCCGCTGAGCGCGACCACTATTGCAACAAGCATCAAAAGATACTTGTTGTCATAGGCCCATGAACCGCTGATGTGAGCTTCGCCATGTTCAACAATTGGTTCCAGCCACTTCTCGAGGAAATGCAGATCTTTTGTGAAAGGCAACTGCATAAGTCCACCACCAACTGACAAGACGGATAACACAACAAGAGGGAACAACATAATTTTGGGACTCTCATGGGGAACAAAATCACCATGAGCGCCATGCTCTGTGCTCTGGTCTTTCCACTTTGCTTCGCCGAAGAACACCATGATTACTTGACGTGTCATGTAGAAAGCCGTCAGTAGAGCGGTAATGAGACCCACAACATATAGCGCTCGGTTGTTCGCATAAACGTAGAGCAAGATTTCGTCTTTCGACCAAAAACCTGCGAACGGAGGAACTCCGGCAATTGCCAGCCAGCCGATAATGAAAGTAAAGCCGGTCACGGGCATGAGTACACGCAGTGCACCCATCTTGCGCATGTCTTGTTCGTGATGCATTCCGTGGATGACCGAACCAGAACCAAGGAAGAGGAGCGCTTTAAAGAATGCGTGCGTGATCATGTGGAAAATTGCCGCAACATACGCCCCCGACCCAACGGCGAGAAACATGTAACCAAGTTGTGACACTGTGCTGTACGCAAGGACTTTTTTAATATCGTTTTGCGCAACGGCAACCGTGGCCGCGAACAACGCGGTGGCAGCACCAACAACAGCAATGATTGTTGGGGCCCAGTGGTATGCCTCGGCAATGACTGGGTTCATACGGGTCATCAAAAAGACGCCAGCGGTCACCATGGTGGCAGCGTGAATGAGCGCCGATACTGGAGTTGGTCCTTCCATTGCATCGGGCAACCAGAGATACAAAGGAAGCTGCGCACTCTTACCGCAGGCGCCAACAAACAACATCAACGCAATTGCAGTAGCGGTGACATGGCTAATTGATCCACCTTGAGCAGCGCTATTAATGGTTCCGTAAGACAACGTTCCCACCGCCCCAAAGGCCAAGAACATCGCCATCATAAAACCCCAGTCACCAACACGGTTGGTAACGAATGCTTTCTTTCCTGCAGTTGCGGCACTGTCCCGTGTATGCCAAAAAGAAATAAGAAAGTAGGAACACGTTCCCACGCCTTCCCACCCGAGGAAGGTAACAAGCAAGTTCTCGCCGAGCACCAGCATCAACATGGAGAAGACGAAAAGGTTCAAATAAATGAAGAACTTCGAAAACTTCGGATCACCATGCATGTAACCGATTGCGTACAAATGGATGAGCGTGCCAATTCCTGTAACAAACAACGCCATGGTGATGGACAATTGATCGGCAAGGAACGCTAGGTCTACTTGCAACGAGCCCACTGGTATCCAAGAGAAGACTCGCACTACATGTGAACGCTCTTCTGCCGACTTTGACACCATGTCGAGAAAGACGAGCAATGTCACAAAAAATGAAGCCCCACACATCGTGGCGGCAAGCCAACCAGCCTTAGGTTCAGCTAATCGGCGCCCAAAAAGAACGAGGAGCAAAAACCCGGCAAGCGGAAGTGCAGGTACTAACCAAACTGTATGGAGCATTGCTACTAACCCTTCAATGCCGAGAGATCGTCAACGGAAACTTCTGAGCGGCGACGCATAATTGCCACGATGATGCCGAGCCCAACTACAACCTCAGCAGCAGCAACAACAAGTACAAAGAAAACGGCGGTTTGTCCGTTGATATCGGTGAGTTGTGTTGATAACGCGACAAAGGTGAGATTGACCGCATTCAACATGAGTTCAATGCTCATGAACATAATGAGTGGATTGCGTCGCACGAGGACGCCCACCATGCCAATGCCAAAGAGCACCGCACCCAAAATGAGATACCAGGTAGAAGTAGGAGCGATTGCGGCAAACATTATGCAGACACTCCTGAGATGTCTTTGTCGGATTTGCGCTTGCGAGCTAACACAACGGTTCCGACAACGGCAACAATAAGCAATATCGAAGTAACTTCGAAGGCCACAACATAATCGCTAAAAATAGATCGAGCGATTTGACGAATGTTTGCGTCGTGATCGCCATTAGCTGCTGTGCTCAGGCCATCTCCACGCATATTCAGTGAATCGCGGCCTTGCAAAATAGTGGCAACGAGCAGCGCAACAAAACCAAGACTCAAAACAATAGCTAGAGGTCGTTGAATTCCGAGTGGCTCTGTTTTGAGATTCTCTGCACGGTCGACGCCTAAGAGCATGATTACGAACAAGAAGAGCACCACAATTGCTCCGGCATAAACAATGACTTGCACTGCGGCAAGAAACTCTGCTTCCTGAGAAACAAACATCACAGCGATTCCGAACAATGTGAGTACCAAACTCAAAGCAGCATGAACGGGGTTCGAACGGAGAACAACTCCTAACGCACCAGCAATCACCATTGCTGCAGAACAAATAAATACGAAGAGTTCCATTTATTCGGCGTCCCTTTCACTTTGCACTGGCTCTGGCTCACGAACGCCGTAACCAAGTTCACCACTCCATGCAACGACACCTTCAAACTCGGCGTTACCGCTTGGCGAAGTAGCGCGCATCCAGCCAGAGGTGTTGATGTCTTCGCCTGGTCGCCAGTCTTCCCACGGTAAATGTTGTGGCAACCCGGCATCATCGACAAGAAGTTCCTTTTTCGTGTAAATCGCGTCTTGGCGATTCGTAAAGGAGAATTCAAAGAGTTTTGTTTCAGTGATTGCCTCAGTTGGGCACGCTTCCACACACAAGTCGCAGTGAATGCAACGGAGATAATTGATTTCGTATATAAAACCAAACCGCTCACCAGGTGAGGTGGGTTCCATAGGGTCGTTATCTTTACCGCGCACATAGATGCATCGGGCAGGACATACGCCAGCACAAAGCTCGCACCCAATGCACTTTTCCATGCCGTCTTCATATCGGTTCAAGACATGGCGCCCGTGCATGCGCTCGGGTTTAGCAATCTTTTCGTCGCTACTTGCTTTTTTACCCTTACGGAACATGCGTCCACCGGAGTATTCAGTGGTGACGCGGTTGCGCTTACCGTGTTGACGAACAGTTACAAGAAAGCCACCTAGGTACCCCATTAGAAAGATGCCCCTTCTGATTCACGATTCTTTGCACTGGCCCTGAACGCCAACTGCATGAAAATAAAGCACACCAATATGACCGCAATAGACAGTGGCATCACAATGAGCTGGTCCCAATTTTCATTGTCGGCTAGTCGTTGTGCTGCGAGAAGCATGAACCAACCAAGTGACGCAGGAATCAGGAACTTCCAGCCAAGGTCCATGAGTTGGTCGTAACGGAAACGAGGCAGAGATGCTCGGAACCAAATATAGATATAAAGGAAAACCAGCACCTTGGCGATGAGCCAAATACTGCCTTCAAGCGAGTTGTTGATGAGCGGAATATCGAGTGTGGTGTTTCCGATGCTGACGGGTTGAGGGCCACCAAAGAACAATGTCACGATGACCGCAGACATCGTGATGGTGTTCATAAATTCGGCAAGGAAAAAGAGCGAGAAGCGAATTGATGAATATTCGGTGTTGAACCCACCTACTAATTCTTGCTCCGCTTCCACTAAGTCAAACGGTGGACGATTGAGTTCTGCAGTAGCTGAAATGAGGAAGATCGCAAAAGGTATGACCCCAGTAGCCACAATGTTCCAAGAACCCAGTGAACTTTGTGAACCTACGATGCCACTTGTGGAGAGTGTTCCCGTCACCAAAATAACTGCGGCTAGCGACAAGCCAAGTGCTGCTTCATAGCTCACCATTTGTGCAGATGCACGAACCGAACCGAGCAAGGGATATTTTGAACCACTCGACCAACCGGCCAGCATGATGCCATAGACCGCAATTGACGAAATGGCGAGTGCAAAAAGAACGCCAATTGGTGGGTCGGCAAGTTGTACTCGTGTTTGGTGTCCGAACCATGTGACGAGTCCGCCATTGCCATCGCGATAGTCACCACCGAGGGGGATGATTGCAAAGGCAAGAAATGCAGGAACAAAAGAAAGGTACGGCGCTAGGCGGAAAACAAGTCGGTCGGACCTTTCCGGTATGAGATCTTCTTTAAAGAACAACTTGATGCCATCTGCCAATGTCTGCAGCAAACCAAATGGTCCTGCCTTATTCGGACCAATACGGTTTTGCATGCCAGCAATGGCCTTGCGTTCGAACCACACCATCAACATGGTTGCAACAAGGCCAATAACAAAAACAACCAACACTTTGAGAATGACGATGAGAAGAGGTGTCCACAAAAGACCCCCATCGAATAGTGGATCAACTCCTAACAGTGAATGAGCTAGTGCAATCACGACAGGTTCTCCACTCGAACATCGACGATGAGATCATTTGCATTGAGTAATTCACGAATATCGGTTCCGGGCTGGTTGAAAGGAACCCATGCCGTACCTTTTAATACAGACTCATCAGCATGCAAAGTCAATATGACAGATTTTAATGAGGTCGATACCTTCACATCTTTCCCCACAGGAGCTCCGAGGCGCTCAATATCGCGGGGATTCAAATAGATGCCCGCACCAATGCTGAGTTGAGCAAGTGATGGGCTCGTTACTGTGCTCACCGCGTTGTCGTACATCTTGCGCGATACAACGAGACGCAGATCATACGAATTGCGCTCAGGAGCCGAGCTTCCCGCTGCCGACAGCACTTGCAGAGCTTGTGCCGGCACTTCTATTGCCGTGAGGTCATCGATAGATTCCACGCCAATATCGGCACCAAGTTGTTCAGCCAATTCTGTTGCAATCATCCAATCGGGACGTGAGGTTCCACGTGCGGTGATTTTTTGACTCAGAGGAAGAACACGACCTTCAAGGTTTGTTGTTGTTCCACCGCGTTCTGCATATGCAGCTGCAGGCAACACAACATCTGCTCGCAAAGTTGAGGCCGTGGGGAAAGTATCGATGGCAATGACACTTTGTGCACCAGCTAATGCTCGTCGTGCGAGATCGAGATCGGGAACATCAGACAACGGATCTGCCCCAAGCAAAATGAGGCACTCGATGTGTCCTTCACTTGCAGCGGTGAGAATACTGCGAGCGTTATTTTCTGAAGCAAGACCAGCAGCTACTGCGCCACGAATATTTCCTCGGCGAAGAACTGGCAAGACGGTGACTGCTGGGGAAGCCGTTGCAATTGCGTTAAACGCCTGCGCTGTGAAATCACTCGACTCGGCAAGGTTTGCGCGCCCCAAGACAACAACGACGTTGCCCTTACGCATCTGGCTCGCAATTTCGGAGTCGTTCAACGCAGCAGCAACAGCAGCTACCTGCGTACCTGGTTCATAGTTGACCGATTTCCATGCATACCGAGTGAGTCCTGATGCTTTTGTGGTGAACTCGATAATTCTCGTGCGATTTTTTGTGGCAGCATCGCGCAACCGAAGATACAGAACAGGGAGCTCTTCTTTGAGATCTGGGCTCAGCAAGATCACAGTGGTTGCAGAAGTTGCATCGTTAATTGTTGCTTGTGGCAAATGGAAAACTTCTGTTGACAAACCATCATCAAGTTGCGCATCGTGCATTGTGAGGCCCAAATTGCTTGCCAGCAGCGCCCACGCCCGAGCATCTTCGTTAGCAAGTCGAGCTCCGCCCAAAATGGCAACACTATTTGCACCTTTGGAACTCACCGCCATGCGGATGGTTCGTGCAGCAACTTCTAAAGCCTTTGACCACGAAGTAGGAACGAGCGATGCATTTTCTTTAACGAGAGGTGTCGTGAATCGGTCTTCGCTATTGATGGACTCAAAGTTGAATCGACCACGGTCACATAGCCAACCCCAGTTGACTTCATCGTTGTCGTGGCCTTGAAAACGTAAAACTTGGTCGCGACTCGACTGAATAACAGTTGCGCACCCGACTGAACATGATGTGCACGTACTCTGCGTTTCTTCAAGGTCCCATGGGCGCGCCTTAAAGCGATACGGCTTTGCAGTGAGTGCGCCCACCGGACAAATTTGAACAGTATTTCCTGAGAAATAAGAAGCAAATGGCTCGTCGGGGAAGGTGAGTACCTGTGTGTTATTTCCACGATGGGTAAATGAAATCAGTGGGTCACCAGCAACTTCACTAGCGAAGCGCGTGCAGCGATCACAGAGAATGCAACGTTCACGATCAAGAAAAACTAGGTCGCTAATAGGAATGGGCTTTTCGTAATGTCGTTTTTCTTCAACATATCGACTCTCACCAGGCCCGTGAGAAAACGCCTGATCTTGAAGCGGGCACTCTCCACCTTTGTCGCACACGGGGCAATCGAGTGGGTGGTTAGCAAGAAGAAGTTCCAAAATACCTTCTTGCGCTTTTTTCACTTGCTCAGTTGCGGTATGCACTACTTGCCCTTCGGCAACAGGTGTCATACAAGAAACAACCATCATCGGTCCGCGAGGACCTTCCACTTCTACTAAACACTGGCGGCACATGCCCACTGGCTTCATACGCGGGTGGTAGCAAAAACGTGGAATGAAATCACTGGTGCGATCGGCCGCCGCAATAATGAGTTCACCTTTACGAGCAGCAACCGTTTTGCCGTTGATGGTAAGGCTCACTGCATTGGGGTCGATAACGACTTCAGTTTCCACTTGGTCAGGCGTTGATTCTGTGGTGCTCATGATGCGTGTCCTGTTGTGCTGTTTGCTACTGCAGTGACAGGAATCCGCTTACGCGTGGTCACGCGTGCTTCAAACTCGCTGCGGAACAAAGTAAGTGCAGAGTGAACGGGTGCATACGCCGATGGACCCACAAAACAAATGGTGGTCATCTTGTATGGGAAAGGAACTGCTGCAAGCCCAAGGTCGGCATTTGATGCGTGCGGGAAATCTCCGGGACAAATACTGCTGCCCACTTCAATGAGTTGGTCGAGATCGGCATCGGTACCAGTACCTTCAACAACACGCGTCAAAATGCGCTCGAGCCAGGTTCCACCTTCGCGACAAGGGGTGCATTTGCCACATGATTCATGTGCATAGAAACGCGTCAGCGTTAATGCGGCTGCGGGGATATCGGTGGTGTGATCCATCACCATGATTGCGCCTGAACCCAACATGGAACCTGCTGGTCCTACTTGGCTTGCTTCGAAGGGCAAGTCGAGTTGGTCGGGTGTGAACCATGGAGCGGATCCGCCGCCTGGAACAAAAGCTTTCAACTGATTGTCGTTACGAATGCCACCGCAGAATTCTTCTCCGTACAAGAGATCTCTGAACGTGGTGACACCGTTGATGATTTCAAAAACACCGGGACGTTTCACATGGCCAGACACTGCGACCATGCGAGTACCTGGTGAAGTTTTGGTGCCAATTGCTGTGTAGGCCTCGGAACCATTGCATAAGAGCCATGGCAAGTTGGCAAGCGTTTCAACATTGTTCACAATGGTGGGCTGACCATACAAACCATTGGCTGCGGGGAAAAATGGCGGCTTCAACCGTGGCATGCCGCGATTACCTTCAAGACTTTCAATGAGTGCGGTTTCTTCACCCACTACATAGGCGCCTGCACCCCAGTGCAAGACAATGTCGACAGAGAATTTACTTCCCAAAATATTTTTGCCTACATAGCCTGCGGCATACGCCTCGTTGAGTGCTGTCGCTACACGCTCTTGCGCCAATGCCATTTCACCACGTATGTAAAGAAAGCAACGTGACAATCCAGCTGCATAGCAAGCAATGAGGCAACCTTCAATGAGTTGATGTGGGTCGCGCTCCATGAGCAAACGATCTTTGTAGGTACCGGGTTCGCTTTCATCGCCGTTCACTACCAAATAACGTGGCCATACTTCTTGCGGAGTAAGCCCCCACTTTGTACCGGCAGGGAAGCCGGCACCGCCACGGCCAAGAACCGTTGCGTTCTTCACTTCGTCGTGAACACTGGCGGCAGGTTGCGCCAGTGCTGCTCGCAAACCTGCATACCCATTCGTCGCCAAATAGCGCTCGATGGTGTACGAGTCGGAATATTCAAAACGTGAGGTAACAATTTTCGGACGATCACCGGCCACGAAACCTGGAGCATGCGCATAGGTACTGGTCATAATGCAGGCTTTCCGTCTAGCCATTCAGGCGATTCATTTACTTTTTCAGGAGCAACTGCTCCAACGCCGCGTTCGGCAGGAATGCGTTGACGCACTGTTGCCAAAACTCCGTGGGCGGGAATCTCGTCGGTGAGTTTACCTGCTGCAAGATCGTCGATGAGCGTGTCGAGTTCTGCAGGAGTCATTTTGAATCGGTACCGATAGTTCACCTGCAAGCAGGGAGCCTCTGTGCATGCTGCTTGGCATTCAGCATGTTCCAAAGTAATGAGGCCATCGGGTGTAGTACTTCCTGCCTTAATACCCAGTCGCTTCTCGGCATGATGCATGAGTTCCTCAGCACCCATGAGTGCGCACGACATGGTGCCGCAGATATTGAGGAGATACTTCCCTACTGGTTCAAATTTGAACATTTCGTAGAACGATGCGGTGCCAAAAACTTCTGCAGGTGTAACACCTACAAGTTCAGCAATGTGCTTCATTGCATCTTGCGCTACATAACCATCTTGTTCTTGTGCAAGATGCAAAATGGGAATGAGTGCAGACTTTGGACGTGGATAACGTCCAATAATTTCGTATGCAATTGCAATGTTTGCATCGGTGAGGCGGCTCATCGGTCGACTTCTCCCAACACTGGGTCTACAGAGGAAATGACGGCCACGGCATCGGCAATGAGACCATCGCGCATCATGTGTGGCAGTGCTTGAATGTTGACAAACGACGGTGCGCGCATATGCAGGCGATAGGGCTTTGGTGAACCATCGCTCACGATGTAACAACCAATTTCACCGCGGGGGCTTTCAATACCTACATACACTTCGCCTTCAGGCACTTTAAAGCCTTCAGTGAAAATTTTGAAGTGATGAATAAGAGCTTCCATTGACTCGTCAATACGAGCACGTGGTGGTGGAGTTACTTTTTTATCTTGAATGCGATAGTCGCCCGAAGGCATCTTGTCGAGAATTTGATACACAATTTTCATTGACTCACGAATTTCGTTGAGTCGAATTGCATAACGGTCGAATGCATCGCCATAGGAACCGACGATGACATCGAATTCCACTTCGTCATACTTCAAATAAGGAAGGTCGCGACGAAGGTCCCAAGCAATACCAGCGGAGCGCAAAATAGGACCCGACGTACCAAGAGCTACTGCTTCTTCTGCAGTGATGACACCCACACCTTGTAGACGCTCACGCCAAATGGGTTGATTGGTCATGAGGACGTCGTATTCGGCCAAACGTGATGGCAAGCCTTCCAAGATGGTGAGCACATCATCGCGCCAGCCGGCAGGGAGGTCTGCTGCGAGTCCACCAGGGCGAATGAAGTTATGGTTCATGCGCAGACCAGTTACTTTTTGGAAAAACCGCAACACTTCTTCGCGTTCACGCCAACCGTAAATCATCATGGAAACAGCACCCATGTCCATGCCGTTTGTGGCCATGAACAGAAGGTGGCTACTCATGCGATTGAGTTCAGACAACAACATGCGCATCCACGTTGCACGTTCTGGGATATCGCCGTCGATCCCCAAGAGTTTTTCTACTGCGAGCGAGAACACCAACTCGTTATTCAATGGCGAGGCATAGTCCATACGAGTGACGTTGGTGCCACCTTGCATGTAGGTGAGTTCTTCACCCTGCTTTTCCATACCAGTATGCAAATAACCAATGATGGGTTTGCAACGGAGAACTTTTTCACCTTGAAGTTCGAGCATTAACCGCAACACACCATGCGTACTTGGGTGTTGTGGCCCCATGTTGATGATCATGGTTTGTTCTTCGTCGTTTTCAACAGGACTGCTCGTGAGTTCTGCTGCATCTTTTTCGCTCATGCGTAAAACAGAACCTACTTCCCGCAGAACTTCTTTTGCGGTGAGTTCACTACGTGAACGCATTTCTTGTGGGCCTTCGCCTGTAGCTGCAGGTGTTGCCGCAATGAGATTGCTTGTCATGATGGAGCACCTTTAAATTGCACAGGAATGCGACCAACTGAGAAATCTTTTCGCAGTGGATGCCCCTCCCAGTCTTCAGGCATCAAAATACGTGAAGGGTCAGGATGTCCTTCGAAGTGGATACCGAACATGTCGAATACTTCACGTTCCATTGCTTCGGTCCCTGGATAAAGATCGAACGCTGTTGGCAACGATGCTTCACCCTCTGCAATTTGAACTCGTAAGCGCAAGCGCTCGCGCCTCTCTAATGAAATGAGGTTGAGCACGATTTCAAAACGTTCTCCGACAACACTCGATGGGAGTTGGCGATTTGTTGATGCGTACGTGAGAAAATCGACCGCAGTGAGATCGGTGCACATCGTGAATGAATCGTCGATGGCCTTCTTCAACGTTGCTATGTAATTTTCGCGCGAGGCATGAATCACTTTTTCGCCACGTGAATACGTCACTTCACAACCGTACAATTGCTCCGCGGGCAGAGAGGTATCTACTACTGCTTCACTCATGGTTTAACGAGCTCCGAGAACTATTGGCGTAACAGTTGCGCCCGCTGCAATTTCGGTGATGTGCACATTAGCCCCAGCACCTGTTGCTGCACGGCGACGCATAATTTCACCGTCTTCAATGAGCTGATGCAGAGTTTCGATTGCATGAATAAGAGTTTCTGGTGTTGGTGGGCAACCCGGTGCATATACGTCGACAGGAACAATTTGGTCGACGCCTTGCACGATGGCGTAGTTGTTGAACATGCCACCGGTTGATGCGCACACGCCCATTGAGATGACCCACTTGGGTTCCATCATTTGGTCGTACACCTGACGCATGACGGGCGCCATTTTTTGGCTCACGCGCCCAGCCACAATCATGATGTCGGCTTGACGTGGGGAGGCGCGAAACACTTCCATTCCAAATCGAGCAAGGTCGTAGTGCGCTGCACCAGTACCCATCATTTCAATTGCACAGCATGCAAGCCCAAACGTTGCTGCCCACGAAGAGCGTGAACGCGACCAAAGGACAAGATCTTCAACACGACCCGTGAGGAAGTTATGTTCAAGCCCCCCTAAACCATCGTCAAGAACATCACGTACAATTGCCATTACGCTGCAAACTCCGTTTCGCGACCATCGCTACCTACGCGGCGAATTGTAGAAGAAACCGTGCGGTGAGCCGAGACCACTTCGGTGAGGTTGCCATCTACACGACGACCACTCTTGAGTGGACCCCAGTCGAGAGCTCCTCGCGCAACTACATATACAAACGTCACGAAGAAAATTGAACTGAATGTGAGCATTTCAAAGAATCCGTACGAACCGAGAAATTCACGATCAACTGCGTATGGATACACAAAAATAATTTCGATGTCGAACATGATGAATAGCATCGCGACAATATAAAAAGATACGGGGAACCGCTGTGGGTTATCGCGACTCGGCACAATGCCGCATTCATAAGGCGCTTCCTTGGCGGCATTAGCTCTGTTTGGTGCAAGCAACCGTGACGCAACCAAACTGAGAACTCCAAAAAGAGTTGCCAATACCGTTAATGCGAGTATCGGAAGATACTGCCCCATGGCTTAAACCTTCGCCGGGTTCAACTCACCAGTTGCATTCTCCATCACAAAACGGTCTCGACGATGAAGCAACCAGCAAAGAATTGCAAAAATCAAGGAGGATCCTAAGGTAATGAAAATTGCTGGCTGACGCTTCGAACCGAGATCGCGAATCATGAGCAAATAGCGATGAGGCTGTGATGAGTCGATGACTGGCTTTGCAGGTGCACGAGCAGGCTCAACACGCTGAGGCAACAATGGTGCTAGTTCAACGAGTGCGTACCGAGGTGCATGGATGAACGCCAAGAAGTCAAGAGATTCGTTGATTTTCGGTGACCGCTCACCACCTCGGTCGTAAACCGACAAGGTGAGATATTCGCCGGCTGCAAATTCTTTTGCCCGATTTTGAATGATGTCGTCTGCTGAAGCAGATGCTTGACCACGACGTGGGTCTGCGTCGTCGAGACGAACCCAATTTTCTGCTTCAAGTTGCTTCCTTACGGTTGCTGCAACTTCCGCTGGCGATGCGCCAGCAGCAACTTTGATGGGCCCGTCGATGACTTCAGCACTACTCAACAAAGTGCCGTCACGGATAATGGAAATAGGACTAGCTGGTTTCCACGTTGCTTCACGGCCTTTTAAGCCAATGCCATATATCCACCACACAGCACCCATCATTGCCATCCAACCGGCAAGCGCAGCAAGTGAAACGAGAATGCCTAAACGCGCACCCAGGTTTGTGCCAATAACGAGGTAGGTACCTCCACACAACACAAGGAACATGCACAGCACCACAATGATGCCGCGGATTTCTGGATCCCAACTGACAGCAAAGAGAACAGAAAGCATCAGAGGCTCCTTACATATTCCACAATGGACTTAATTTGTTCATCGCTATAGATGCCACCGAAACCAGGCATGCGTCCCCCACCTTGACCTTGCTCGCCATATTTCTTTCCGTACTCTGAACCGCCCTTAATGAAGGCGATCATGTCGTCTTGATTGGGGAACTGGCGAACACTGGATCCGCCGGTGAGGTTCGGACCAAATGCTCCGCCACCAGTGACTTGTGGGTCTCCGTACGACCAGCCCTTGGTATGACAGCGTGCGCAGGAGTAAGCACCGCCACCTAAATCGAGGTTGAAGAGTGCTTCACCTACCGTCTTATATGCACCGCTTTTCACAAGGCGTACTGCTTCTGCTTGAATTTCCTTTTGCGATGAAGCGGGCATTGTTCCACCAAGGCATGTGCGTGCATCATCATTAGGGTTGTCACAATTTTCACGTGGCACTTGAATGGTGCGCATATACACAATGAGGTTGTTGATCTGTTGTTCGTTCATTGGTCCACCACCAACGAGACCCCAAGGTGACATTGGCGAGAACGGACGACCGTATTCCAAGATGAAACGAACTTCTGCTTCACTAAAGCGGTGATACACGTTGTTCAAAGCAGGTGCTTTCCACGTCACCGACTTCACTTCATTTGTTTTGACATCGGTAATTGCGAATGGTGCGTTACCGCCCGTTGCTTTCATGCCGCCATGGCAACCTGCACAGTTGAAGCCACCATCGGCAGTTGATGCAAAAAGTTTTGAGCCCCAGCTGGCAAAACGCTTGTCGAATCCTCGTTCAGCACCTTCTTGGCGACCGGGTTCAAGCACCCAATACAAAGGAAGCGACACGGTGATGATGGCAAGAAAAGCTAATCCCAATAGTTGAGTGCGCTCAATCTTCTTGCCTTCAAGAATTTCGTCGTCGTAGTACGGCTTACGGTTTGCTGCGAGTTCAATTTCCGAACCAAGTTCGCGACGTGAACTACGAATGTTGAAGAGCCCATAGAGCACCCAACCCACAAGTACAACGGCAAGGATGATCCAAGCCAAGTTTGTTGTCGTTGCTGCAATCATGTTTAGTGACCTCCGCCAACGCAGTGAGGGCCTTCAGCTTCTTGTCCAGTGGTATTTGTTCCAATTGGAGCACCACCAAATACTGAACCAGTATCGATAATGAGAACGCCGTTATTAATAGCTACGCCAAACAGGTCCATGCCACGAGGAGCAGGCCCACCTTTTTTCTCACCAACTCGGTTGTACTGCGAACCGTGGCAAGGGCATTCAAACCACTGTGAGCTCTTGCACTCTGGAACACGACAACCAAGGTGTGGACACTTTTGGTATAACGCAACAATGCCAGCTTCCATGCCTGTAAACACAGGAGCTTGATTTCCATAAACAGGTCGAGCTTTTGATAGCGCGTCTTTCGGATACTCAGTCACCCATGCACGAGCTTCAGAAAGGTACAAGAAACCTTTGTTGCCGCGAATTGACTGGATGACGTCGTCAACTTTTCCGGCATTGATTTTTGAACCAAAACCTCCGGAAGCGCCTTTCCATAAAAATCCAACCAGCGAAGCGCCGAATGCTCCGAGGCTTGTACTGAGCATGATGACGGTGGCACGGTTGAAGAAGCTGCGGCGCGTTTCGCCAAGTACTTCTGCATCGGGTGCAACCCACTGTTCGATGTCGGCTTGTACAGGAACGGCAAGTTCAGTTGATGAAGCAGTTGCAGCAGCTTCGAATGCGCGGCCCGTTGGTACAGATGCTGTTGCAGTTTTATCGCGTTTCTTTGTTTCACGCGAGAGT
>JBIKNT010000011.1:0-16415 GCA_044358465.1 Ilumatobacteraceae bacterium | reverse complement strand
ATGCCTAGGCCCATCACAGCGAGCGAAATATCTTCTTTCCACAGCATTGCAATGGCAATCCACACAACAGTGATGACGTTGTGGCGTGTGACGTGCTTTCCCATGCCTTCAGGGCGTGATGTTGCGTAGTGATAGCCCATGAGGAGGAAGGGAATGGCCGTTGTTTCGGGGTGGAAGGTCTCCCATGCCAAGTAAGCGGTGGTGGGGAGTAGTAGCCACGCAATGCCAAAGGCAAGAGCAGATACTTCACTCTTCAAGCGATGGCGAGCAATGAGAAAAACCGGGTATGCCGCGCAAGCTAATGCTGCAACTTGAAACATATTCCATAAGTTGGGGCCACCACCAAGCCACACGAATGGCACGAGGAAGTAGTACATGAACATTGCGTGATGGCCAAATACGGGAAGCCCGCAGACGGTGTTAAACCATTTGCCGTTCGCCAATAGCCAAAGTGATTGATCATGAATACCGAGGTCGAAATCGAAGGTGGCAAAGTTGTTGTGACGATGCACGACTAAACGCCCCACAACAATGATCCACGTAAAAATGGAAGCCCAAATGAGCGCGGAGGAGAGCGACTTGCGCAGGGTAGGCATTGAGAAAAAATACTACTCGTAGTTCTGATATTTTGGCCATGTATCAACAAACGAGGGGTGAGTAAGCAAAATGGCAAGCAAAGAAGCGCAAGCATTCCTTCAGCAAGTGCGCGAGTATCAAAAACAAGCCCTTGGTTCAGCAACTGCAGTGCCCACGCTGGAGGAAATGCGCTTTGGGGCAGAAGCGGTCATGGAAACCGTGGGTGCCATGCCTCATGGTGTCGAAATTGAAGCTACCGACGTAGACGGTCTGTCGGCCCTGTGGGTTCGTCATCCTGAGGCCGATGCGCAATCGGTGGTGATGTATTTCCATGGAGGCGGTTATGTGGTGCAAAGCGCCAATTCGCATCGCAAAGTAGCTGCTCATTTGGCATTGCAGAGCAAGAGAAATGTGCTGAGTGTGAATTATCGGCTCGCTCCCGAGCATGTACATCCAGCAGCAGTGAACGATGCGGTCACTGCGTATCAATGGCTACTGAAAGCTGGTTATGCCTCAAACAAAATTGCGATATCTGGCGACTCGGCTGGCGGAGGGCTATCTGTTGCGCTCATGGTTGCATTGAAGAATCAGAAAATCGAGCAGCCAGCCGGCGCAGTTGTTTTCTCGCCGTGGGTAGATCTTGAAGGAACAGGCGAATCAATGGACTCCAAAGCAAGTGTCGACCTCATGGTCGATCGCCATGCACTTGCGCTGATGGCAAACATGTTCATTGGTGGCGGCTCGTTGCGAGACCCTCTCGCTGCTCCGTTGTATGCAGACCTTGCTGGTATTGCGCCTCTTTGTATTCAAGTAGGCGGTGATGAAGCATTGCTCGACGACTCCACACGGTTAGCTACACGTGCAGCCCACGCTGGGGTGCCTGTGCGCTTGGAAGTTTTTCCCGAAATGCAACACGTCTTTCAGTCTGGTGTTGGTGTCATTCCCGAAGCGAATGATGCAGTAGCGCGTGCGGGGCAGTGGCTGCAGGGCATTTTGTCCTGAGGTCTATTTCCCGTTCAGCGCGGCAACAACTGGTGCAAATGAATCAACATCTTCTGCGCCAACTATGACGTAGCTAAAGCCCCATCGTTCGCGGCGAGCAATGAGGTCTTCAATGAGTTTGCTCGGAGGGCCAATGAGTGCGAACGGAGTCTCTTCCACCATTGATGGGGTGACGCCAATTATTTGAGCAACGCCATCAATCGTTTCGGCAGCATCGTCGGTGACCTTGACGAAGAAGGCACGGATGTTCATTTCGATGTTAGGCAAACGTGACCCTGCTGCATTAATGACGATGTTGACTTTGTCGGTCACAGCTTCGGCGGTCATGGTGCTAATTGCCTCGGGGCCAACAACGCCTGCGGTCATGGTGCCATTAATGCCAATGATGTCGGCTTCGCGCGCTGCATAAGAAAGAACACGTTTGCCGCCGCCACCAATCAAGATGGGTGGGTACGGGCGCTGCACAGGTTTTGGCATTCCCACGTAATTAGCAACGTTGTAGTGAGTACCTGTGTGGTTGACGGGGTCGTCGCCCATTGCTGCCTTAATAATGGCAAGACCTTCAATGAAGCGGTCGATGCGTACTCCAGGAGTGTCGTACGCAATTCCCGATTGCTCATAGTCACTCACCATCCAGCCTGCACCTAAACCAATTTCGAGGCGACCTTCAGAGAGCAAGTCGATGGTGGCAAGTTCTTTTGCAAGCACGACGGGATGCTTGTAGTCGTTGTCCCACACGAGCGCACCAACGCGCAAAGTGCTTGTTGCGTCGGCTACCGATTGCAATGCGGGAATAGGCGCAAGTTGATCGGTGAAGTGGTCGGGCATGGTGAGGCAAGAAAAGCCATTGGCCTCTGTCTTCTTTGCAAGGTCAATCCACTCTGCTCGGTTCGCGGCGCGTGAGCATTGAACGCCAAAACGAAAAGGGGCAATATGGGGAAAAGTCATGTGAAACCTTGACATATTCCCTAGCAATACAGCAAGTGAATAAATGTACAGAAAAGTGCCGATGAGCTCAGGTACCGTAGAGATTGTGCCGAATGCAAAGGATTTCTTCCGTAAGTTTGCGACGAAAGATCGTCTTTCGCGTGTAGGTGGCACTGTAGGAAAGTTGAGCATCGTGCTCATGGCTGGCGCGCTTCTTGTGAGCGCACTCGTTGTAGCTATGGCGCCGCGCGTGTGGGGAATCGCCACAGCGCATAACGAAAAGCCGGTTGCGCTTCCTGCATTTACAGGAATCGCGCAACGTTCTTACCTGTACGACGTGAATGGTGCTCAAATTGGTGGGTTCCAGGTGGAAAACAGTCAACCCGTCAAAATGCAAGATGTGCCGGTCGATGTGACGGCGGCAATTCTTGCGGTGGAAGATGCAGGCTTCTACGGGCACAAAGGCGTGAACTTGCGTGCTTTGGTGCGGGCAACGTTGTCGAACTTCAATGCGGGAGGCTCTCGCCAAGGTGCATCAACCATCACTCAACAAGTGGTGAAAAACGAATATCTCGCAGGTCTGCCTCGCGATGGCCGCTACAAAGTGCTTCAAACAAGGTATGCCGCGCTCTTAGAGAAGCAGGCAACAAAGCCGCAAATTCTTGAGAGGTATCTCAACACAGTGTTTTTCGGAAACAATGCTTATGGCATTGAAGCCGCTGCGGAAATTTACTTTGGCGTTGGTGTGGAAAAACTCACTTTGGTGCAGGGTGCATTTTTGGCTGGGCTCATTCAGGCGCCTACTAGTTACGACCCCATTCGCCATCCGGAACGTTCGCGGCAACGTTTTACGCAAGCCCTGAATCGCCTCGCTGCTGAGGAATTGTTGACGGTAGAAGAAGCGGCGCGTTTGGCAAAGGAATGGCCATTGCCCGAAGTGGTGCAGAGTGTTCCGCAGAAATCGGTGGAGCGCACGTACTTCTCAGAAACGGTGAAAGATTACTTGTTGAACCGCAGCGATATTTTGGGCCCTACGTATCAAGAGCGATACAACGCACTTTTCCGTGGTGGTTTAAAGATCTACACCACGTTGGACAACAGTTATCAAAGAGCCGCGGAAAAGGCTGCGGCCGAGAAGCTTCCCGCAAACAAGCAAGGTATTCAGTCGGCTGTGTTGTCGTTAGATACATCAACTGGCGGTGTGCGTGCCATGGTGGGCGGGCCTGGTTTTGTTCCTGGGCAAAGTGAAGTCAATATGACCCTGCGCAGGCGTCAAACAGGGTCGAGTGTCAAGATCTTTATTTTGGCGGCCGCATTGCAAGCAGGTGCAGAAGGTATCGACGTCATTGATGGAACTTTGCCGTGTACATTGCCTAACCCTGGAAAGCCTGAAGAGCCTTTTGAGGTCACCAAAGGTGTGAGTCGCCCACTTGGTTCACTTGAAGAAATGACGTGGTACTCCATTAACTGTGCATACAGCAGGCTGTCGCAAATTGTTGGTTTGAATCGTGTGGTTGACACCACATATCGCATGACGCAGTCGATGTATTTGAATCGCGAGACGTACTCCATTCAGCCATATGCAAGTTATGCAACGGGCGCTAATGAAATGAGCCCACTCGATATGGCGAGTGGAGCACAAACCATCGCCAATGGTGGTTTGCATAAGCAGCCGTACTTCATTGACCGAATCGAGAACTTCTCGGGAACGATGTATGAGCACAACGACCCCGGCACGCAAGTGTTCTCAAAGGAAATTGCCAATAAAGCGGTGTCTATTTTGAAAGGCGTGCTTACCAAGGGCACGGCCCGCCGTAGTGCTCTCGACAAAGATCGCCCCGCTGGCGGAAAAACGGGAACTCAAGACGACAACACCAATGCGTGGTTCGTTGGCTTTACCAAAGAGCTCACCACTGCGGTGTGGGTGGGTGACCCGCGCGCGTATACCTCAATGGTAGGAATTCCCGAGTTCGTTGCCGCGGGTGTTCCGCGCGTGCAGGGAGCCACATTCCCTGCAGCTATTTGGAAGGCATACAACGATGAGGCACTTGTTGATGCTCCCGTTGTTGATTGGGAGGCGGCCGTTCCACCAAGCCGTGGCTCGACGCGCTTGTACTTGCCCGGTGTCGATTGTGTGGCACAGCTGGTATCGGGCGCATTGCCTCGTAGGTTCACCGGCAATGTGGTGCCCTTCGACCCCATGTGGTTAACGACAACAACAACTCCGCCAATTGGTGATCCGGCAGGCGGGGTCACCACAGCTATGCCAACCACAACAACCACTGTGCCCGTAGTGGTTCCTGGGGCGCAAGGCCCACCAGTAGTGAGCATCGTTGACCCAGGCACCACCATTTTGCCGTCGAATACCAACCCGTTTTCTCCGTTGCCCACGCTCGACCCACTGGGGAACTTGGTGTTTGACTGCGCAAAGCCGCTTCCTGGAGGGGTGCAAACGAGTATTCCGACGGCTGGCTAATAGCCTGCAAGTGTGTCGATCTTGGTTCATCTCTATGACCTGCAAGTGCTCGATACCACCCTCGAGCAACTGCGTCACCAATTCATCACCTTGCCAGAGCGTGAAGCCTTAGCCCTTGTACAGAAAAATGCGACCGATTGCACGGCAAAGATTTCCTCAGGTGAAATGCGTCAGCAGGAATTGGAAAAACTACTGAGTGCGGCAGAAGCCACTAGCGCAACGTTGCGTAAAAAACGAGAGCGCCTTGAACAGCAAATGAAAACGGTCATTGCTCCACGTGAAGCAGAGGCGCTTCAACATGAAATCTCGACGGTTGGTAGCGAAATTGATGCGGTCGACGAAGAGTCGTTGGCATTCATGGAAGAGTCTGAGCACATCGACTCCAACCTTGTTGCAGCGCGAAGTGTGCTGATTGAGTTGCAGGCTGGCGAAATTGCAGCCACCGCAGCACTGCAACAAGCCGAAGAATACAAAAAGGCTGAAGCGCGTGATGTTGAAGAGAAGCGTCATCGTCTTGCCGACACACTCGATGAAAAGTGGTCGGCTGCTTATGAATTGCGCCGTTCACAGCACAAAGGCATTGCGGTTGCAAAAGTCAAAAATCACGTGTGCGGTGGGTGCCATCTCGACCTCTCTACCTCGGAAGTCGACCTTCTCAAAAAAGAGACCGATGAAAACAGGGAATGCCCGAACTGTGCTCGGTGGCTGGTGTTTTAAATGTTGTTTTGGTTTGTTGCTACGGCAATATTTTCGGTTCGTTTTGTTTTTCAAGATCCGCGTTTCGACTATCGATTACTTGTAGTAGGGGTTCTTCTTCCCGATGCCATCGACATTTGGTTCGGTGGTGCACGAGTGATGCACACACTGCTATTCAGCGTCTCATTGTTGGTGGTCATTATGTTGGCGACACGAAAGAAGAAGCCTCTGCGCAAGCGCACGTTGCCGCTCGCTATTGGCACTTTTATGCATCTCATTTTTGACGGCGCATTTACTGCAACAAAAGTTTTCTGGTGGCCTTTTGGGGGAGCATCATTTGGCGATGCTGAACTTCCTGTTGCGCAGCGGATGGGGCTCAATGTTGTGATGGAAATAATTGGCATTGTGCTGCTGGTTGTTTTAGTGCGCCAGTGTGGGCTGGCAGACCCACAGCGGCGTCGAAGCTTTTTTCAAACGGGAATGTTGTCGTCGGTGAGCGAAGAAAAGTAACAACATGGGGGAATGCTTACTCACCCTTGTTCGCCACGGGCAAACAGCTGCGAACGCTCAGAACCTTTTGCAAGGTCATGTCAACCATCCACTCGATGAAGTTGGTTTCGCGCAGGTGAGTCTGTTGGGTGGGGCACTACAAAAAATTGCCCCGGTCAGTCGTGTTATTTCAAGCCCGCTTCTTCGCGCACAGCAAACCGCGCAAGCTATTGCCAAGGGACTTTCTCAACACATCGAAGTAGAAACCGACCCGCGGTGGATAGAGCTGAACTATGGCGACTTCGATGGGCAGCCAGTGAGTTCAGTGAGCCCAGAACAGTGGGCCACATGGCGAACAGATGAGCACTTCCGTCCGCCTCAAGGCGAGACGCTTGCTGAACTCTCGGTGCGCGTGCACGATGCTATTGAGGCGCTTTTGGCAGACTCTGTGAGTTCACACATTGTGGTGGTGAGCCACGTTTCGCCCATTAAGGCGGCGGTTGCATGGGCACTGGGTGTTGGTGTTGAGGTGTCGTGGCGCACTGCACTCGACCGAGCATCGATGACAACGGTCAGGCTCGATGCCAAGCATCCGGCATTGAAAACTTTTAACGTCACACTGTGAAGTGGTGAGTCGGTCTGTAAGCGGGATTCTGTTCGCCGAAGCGAGGTGACCATCCATCTTTGCGGTCTACCCGAGAAGTACCCGAAGGCGAGCGAGCAGCTCATCTTCTCTGCATGACCTTGCTTCAAGTGGGGTTTGCCAAGCCGTACGAGTTGCCCCGCACGCTGGTGCGCTCTTACCGCACCGTTTCACCCTTTCCCATAAGGTTGCCCTTATGGGTGGTCTACTTTCTGTTGCACTTTCCGTGAGGTCGCCCCCACCTAGCTCGCGCTAGCACTTTGCCCTATGAAGTCCCGACTTTCCTCGACACATAGGACATGTGCCGCGGTCACCCGACCGACTCACCGTTGAAAAGTGTACGAGGTTTATTGGGGAAGTGGCGTTGGTCTTATGAGCATTTGGCGTATTCGTACGCCATTGAGTTGAGACTTGGGGTTTCCATGTTGAGTGTGGTTTTGCTTCCGGTCTCACTGCGCTTGCCAACAGATACTGAAATGACGCCGAGTGAGCCAAAGGCTCCAGGTACTGCTGCTGGGTTTGGCTTGCCAGTGTCTTTGTTTGTTGACGGGCCAATGCCTGCAACGCCAGGGTTGATTGCCTGGGCAAGAACTGCTGCGTGGCGTGACTCTTGTTCGCCGATACCCATTGCTGCTGCACGCAACTTTGGTTGAGACAGCATCGATACATAGAACTGGTAGGTCGATGCAGCCAATGTTTCCAGACCAAGGGCTAATGCCATGACGTCTTCGAGTGGGGTATCGCTTGGCTCAATGCCCGCATCTTTGTTTCCCAAAATGAGATTCAGTGCAGGGTCGATGTAGAGCTTGTTGATTTGCTCATTGGCGCATTCAAAGGTTTCACCCTTTGCTTCAGTGATGATGCCACTGAGTGCCTTGGCGTGTGCTTCGTGGTCGGCTTTGAACCTGTTGACCACCGCTGCGGTGCCTGCTGAACTTCCGGTGAAGAGGCCAAGTTCTAATACCTTTTTGTAGGTATCGATGGCATTGAATTCGAGCGAAGTCGCCGTACGCAAGAGCACTTCGTCGTTCAACTCGCCATTGGGGAGCCCGGTGGTGGGGGGCACTTCGCCAATACGAGGGTATTCGCCCTTAGGGCTCTGGGCTCCTTTGCCACAAGCGGCAAGAAGAGTGGTGGTGGCGATGGCAAAGCCGCCAGTGAGAAAAAACCGACGGCGGTTGATTGAGGAATTCATTTCAAAATTGTTCGCGTTCATGGTGAGTCCTTAGGAGATGCGTTCTACGCCGGGTAGGTCTTGGAGTCGAGTGGTTCTGCAGCATTGTCGAGGATGTCGCCGAGGCCCTTCTTGCCAGCAAGGCTGGCGAGTACTGCGGCATGACGACCCTGAACAGAGATGATGGACGCAACGAGTTGTGCGCCATCGGTGCCGGTAATTGTTCCGAGCACACCGAGGTGAGTTTTCACAAGCGAGTTCTCTAACGAGAGAAACGTGCCGGCAATCTCAGCATCGGAACCAGATGACGCAGCGGAGAGGAATGCTGTGTAGAAACTTGCATTTTGTGTTGTTGCGGCTGAACGACCCAAGAGGCCAGCCAAAGTCTGTGCGTAGGCCAGATGATGTCCGCCAAACAAGTCAAGAACTACTTTGAGATCTTTTCCCGCTGCAGCAGATGCTTTTGTGTAGAGCGCGGTCATTGCAAGTTCGATTCCATGAGCGAACTGCAAAACGGCGATGTCGCTCTTTGTCGGTTGCTTTGGCGGGGCGGTAGTGGTGGGTGCGCTCACGCGGGGTTCCTTTCGCATTCTTTAACAGATCAGATTTATGTACATAACAGTATTTCAGACCAGGTCGATTTCCGAACTAGGGAAAGCGAGACAACTTTAGAAGTCAAGAGCAGAGAGGTCGGGGATCCAGCCCCGTGAAGCGCTCACCGCTTGGGTCCATTGTGAGCGAGTTGCTGCGGTCGTGGCCTCATCGAGGGCATTTTCCACCCGATTCTCGGGGTTCCAGGTGTTTGTTGCGACAGAAAGTGATGGCCACAGGCCCAGTGCGGTACCTGCGAGAAAGGCGGCCCCGAGCGTTGTTGCTTCCGTGACGGGTGACACCTCAATGGTGCGGGCTGTGCTGTTGGCGAGCGCCTGCACAAAGACGGGGTTTTTGCTCATCCCGCCATCGATGCGAATGGGGCTACTGGTGGGTGAGGCGAACTGAGCCGCATCGTGAGCGGCAGCTGCGAAAAGGTCGGCTCCGCGATGCGCCACTCCTTCAAGAACTGCTCGTACAACATGGGCACGCGTGGTGCCACGTGTGATGCCTAAGAGCGTTCCACGTGCGCCGTAATCCCAGTGTGGAGTTCCGAGACCAAAGAGAGCAGGTACATACATGACGCCATCGCTGCTGGCAACGCTGTTGGCAAGCGCTGCGCTCTCTTCAGCCGAGTCGATGAGCCCCATGTCTTCAATGAGCCACTCAATATTGGTGCCAGCTGACAACATGATGGCTTCTACGCCCCAATGCACGGTGGTCGTTATTACGCCTTGTGCATCTGTGTCGTTGAGTGAAAAGGCGACGATGGGAAAAGTTCCCGATGTGCTGCGCGATGAAACCGTTGGCGCAGTGGTGCCGGTGTACATGTCGAGCATGCCGCCGGTGCCAAAAGTAATTTTTGTGCTTCCTGGAGTAATACAACCTTGACCCACGAGCGATGCTTGTTGATCGCCGACAAGTGCAGCAATAGGCAAGTTCTCTAACTCAGGTGCGTGACCGACCACTTGTGATGACGCAACGATGGTGGGAAGTGCTGCGAGGGGAATGTTCAAGATTCCACAGATTTTTTCCGACCAGTTCAGAGTGTCAACAGAAAAGAGCCCCGTTACTCCGGCGTTGGTGTGGTCGGTCACGAATGCTTCACCTGCAGTGAACTTCCACGTGAGCCATGTGTCGATGGTGCCAATACAAATGTCGCCACGTAGTAGTTCTTCTTCTAAGTGCGCCCCATAGTTCTTCAGCATCCAGACGGCCTTAGTGGCTGTTTGGTTGGGGGCAAACATGAAGCCATGCTCTGAGCGAGCGGTAATGCATTCCATGACAGTACGCAGATCTTGCCAGCCAAGTGCCGGCCCTAATGGCTCGCCGGTCGCGCGATTCCAAGCAATGGTTGAAGCGCGTTGGTTGGTAATGCCAATTCCTATTGCGCAATTGGGGTTGCGTTGCAACACGGTGAACGCGGCATCGCGGGCAGTGGTGTACATATGCATTGCGTCAAACTCAACAAGACCAGAAAACGGAGTCGATGGTGGATTTTTGCAGTACTCCACATCGATGATGTGCCCCGACCCATTGACGAGTGCAGCACGCAAGCCGGTCGTTCCGACGTCGATGACCAAAATTGACGGTGAAGTCATTTCGGGCGCACTCCCGAGTTCTGCATGAAACTGCCAAGCATTCCGCCACAAACACTGGCTACTAGGGCAAGTGAAAATGCAGTAATGATTCTGCTCACTCGTATTTCACCGCCGGTTGCAACACGAACGAAGAGAAAAAAACTTTGCACCACAACAAAAACTCCTGCGCCAGCTACGAGCGCGTGCATGAGTGGGCGTCCGAGCTCTTGATGCCATGCAGCCACCCCGCTCCCGACGACGAACCCACAAATTGCAAGCAAGGAAAGCAGTGGTGCCCATCCACTCGGGTTGTCGGAATTGTCGATGACGAATCGCGCAATGAGTGTGGGAGGTACGGCGAACAAAGCGGTGACCGATGCCCCTTTTTGCAAAGCAAGAGTGTCGAAATCTTTCATTACATATGTTTAGCGCACTGGCCAGAGTGCTGCGTCGTTCGACCCAATACTGAGGCCCATTTTGCCGGGGTTCAATATGTTGTTGGGGTCAAGTGTTGTCTTGAGTGACTGCAAAACTTTCATGCCGGTTCCTAGGGCTTCGCTCATAAAACGATGTCGGTTGAGGCCAACGCCGTGGTGGTGCGACAGGTTCGCCCCAGCCTGAAGTGCGGCACGTTGAGCCGCGTCCCACAACGCAACATAGGTTTTTTCAAACTCTTCTGCTGGTGGCGTTGCTGCGAAGGTGAAATAAACACATGCACCGTCGAGGTAGCTGTGCGATAAGTGGCACGTTGCGCTGCGTGCATGTGGAACTTGAAGAATTGCCTGTACGACTGCATCGTTGACATGTATCAACTGGCTCCAGGGTGCAGCAACTTCAATGGTGTCGACCACAAAACCTTTTTTAGTGAGGCTTTGTAAAGCGCTGGTGTCGTTGCGATGTGAAAGCCATTTCTCCACAAGTGCAGTGTCGGCAGTGATGGCATCGTTCGATGTTGCATACTGCTGCACAATGTGCATTGTTGCAGTCACTAACTGTTCGTTGCCTTCGTCGAGTACGAGCAGTGTTGCTTGCGTGCCATCACCTTCGTGCGAACGCTTGCTTTCGCTACCGTCGTACAAGCGCAGCACCGCAGGTGTTGCTCCTGCGCGAATGAGTTGACGACACGCCTCAATGCCTTGGGCAAAGGTAGGAAAGCGGTAAGCGGCCGTTGCGCGAAACTCTGGCAAGGGGTGTGCACGCAGCCATGCCCGTGTAATAACACCAAGAGTTCCTTCCGAACCGAGAAACACTTCTGTGAGATCGGGTCCGGCTGCTGCTGCAGGGGCGCCTCCGGTGAGAACAACTGTTCCATCGGCCAGCACTACTTCAAGACCCACCACCATGTCTTCAATTTTTCCGTAACGAGTGGAGAATTGTCCTGCCCCTCGACACGCGATCCAGCCACCAACAGTTGAGATGTCGAATGATTGTGGGTAATGGCCAACGGTGAGTTGGTGTTGTGCGTTCAACACAGACTCCAGGTCGGGGCCAAATGTGCCAGGAAGAACTTCAACGATGCCCGAGACAGCGTCGACTGCGTTGATGCCTTGCAGGGAAGTGAGATCGAGAAGTACGCCGCCATAGAGGGGAACTGAGGCACCTGTTACGCCGCTGCGACCACCAGCGGGCGTGACCGGAATTTTTGCTTCATTGCATATACGCATCACTGCTGATACTTCAGACGTATTTCGTGGCTGGCACACAACACTGGGTAACGCGGCTGTTTCGTTGCGCAACGCCCACGATAAGGAAAGCGGCCACCAGTCGCGTCCGCTTTCAGCAAGTGTGGCAGCGTCGGTGATGCTGGTGCAGGCAGATGCGAGTTGTGCAAGAACCTCTGCATTGATGAGGCCGCGACCCTGGGCTGGAAAATGGGCAGTAGCTGAAGCAGCCGAACCAGAGAACTCAATGGGCGGAGTGGTTTGTGTGTGTTGCGTCATGGTTGCTCTTTCGTTGCTGCGATGAATTCAGATTCGGTAACTAAGCCAGCTGCTTCTTCTTCGGCACAAATGGCGATGAAGTGCTCTACTTGATTATTGATGTCTGATTCGCTCCAATTCAATTGTGGAGCAATGAGTTCAGCCACGCTGCGTGCTGCATTTTTAGTTGCGGCGCGGTTGAAAAGCAATGCGCGTGTGCGTCGCGACAGAACATCGTCGAGCGTGTAAGCCATTTCATGAGTTGCTGCATACATCGCTTCGGCGCGCAAGTAGGGAAGTCCGTCAATGAGAGGAAGCCCAAGCTCGGGCTGTGCGGCAATGAGCGCATCAATATCGGTTGCGTATGACCCAAAGCGGTGTGCAAGGTGAACTTGTTGGGTATTGCGTGATTTCGATTCGCGGTATCCACGAGCACCGTGCAGCTCTAGATTTTTTGTTCGGCACCGATATTTTTTCTGCGACAAGTGCAGTTGGCGCACAACAGCATCGATGGCGTCTTCGCTCATTTCGCGATAAGTAGTGAGTTTGCCGCCAGTGACCGTAATAACGCCAGAGTCGGAAGTGCTCACCCTATGACGCCGCGATAAGTCGGCTGTGCGTTCGCCGATTTTTTCATTTTCATCGGGCTTCACCAATGGGCGTAGACCAGCCCATACTGCCAAAACATCTTTGTGTGTCACCTCATTGGTAATGCTCGCGTTTAATGCGCGTAAGACGTAATCGATGTCGTCTTTTGTGCACTGCGGATTATCAACTGATCCGTCGTAACTAGTATCGGTTGTTCCGATGTAGGTGTACTGAAATGTGCCATCGCCATTGGGTACCCACGGCACAACAAACAAACTGCGCTTGTCTTTTGGTACCGGAATCACAACGGCAATGTCGTTGCGAACAAGGTTCCACGGCACGGTGATGTGTACGCCTTTTGCAGGGCGAATTGATGAAGGATGTTTTCCTTCATCAAGTTTGCGTACATCATCGGCCCAAACGCCAGTGGCGTTCACAACTGCTTTCGCCTTAATGGTTAAGGCGTCGCCTTCTTGTGATTGTGCCTTCACTATGAATTGTCCCGATGCATCTTTCTCAATGCCGGTTACAGAGCACCAGTTTGCAAGAGTCGCGCCTTGTTGTGCTGCTGTTTGGGCGAGTGCAATACAAATGCGTGAGTCGTCTGCTGCGGCGTCGTAATACAAATATGCAGAGGCGAGTCGAGCTTCTGGCATTGTGGGTAAGTGTTTGTAGGCGGCCTTTGCATTTAGGCGGCGATGAAATTTTCCAATACGCCAGCCACCGGTGAGGTCGTACATCCACAGTGCCGAGCCAAGTGCACGAGCAATTTTCTTTTTAATGAGACCATCTTTAGTAACGATGGGAATCATGAAGGGAAGTACTTGCACTAAGTGCGGTGCATTCGAGCGTAAGCGGCGGCGTTCATGTAGTGCTTCGTACACAAGGCGTACGTCGCCTTGTTGTAGGTAACGCAACCCACCATGAATCAGTTTCGAACTCTTGGAAGATGTGCCCGATGAAAAGTCGTGACGCTCGAGAAGTGCAACATGCAAACCTCTGCTCGCGGCATCGACTGCAACACCTAAACCTGTCACGCCACCACCAACAATGACCACGTCGAATTCTTTGTTGGCAAGATTCGCGAGGGCTTGCGCTCGGGTCAAAATGGGGGTGCTCAAGGGGGAGGCATTACTCATGGGTAGATCCTACTTGTGACGCATTTCGCATGCTTTGCTAATTAGCACGACTTGTTGATTAGCACGACATGGGGTTAATTTTTTCTCTGTGAAGACACCAGAAGAGCTTGTCGCCCGCTTCCGCGAGCAGGGGTACAAAGTCACCCCACAACGCCAACTCATTTTTCGTCTCTTGAATGGCAATACGGCCCACCCCACAGCCGAAACCTTGTACGAGGTTGCAGCCGAGCAGATGCCAGGCATCTCGCTGCGCACGGTGTATCAAACCCTGTCGGAACTGAGCGCCATGGGCGAGGTACAGCACATCGACCTCGGTTCGGGGGCTGTGCGGTTCGACCCAAATGTTGACGATCACCATCACGTCGTGTGCAGCACCTGCGGAGTGGTGCACGACGTGTATGTCAATCAAACGCCGTTGCAATTCGAAGGCGACGTTGAAGGTTTTGCGGTGCACAGCACTCGCATTGTGTTCTCAGGTGAATGTGCTCAATGCGCGCATTTGTCTGCGTAAGAGAAATACCCATAACAACTACAAAAAGGAGACGTCATGGCCGGATTGAACGGAACCAAGACACACGAAAACCTGAAAGAAGCTTTTGCTGGTGAAAGCCAAGCAAACCGTCGCTACCTCTGGTTCGCGCAGAAGGCAGACGTTGAGGGTTACCCAGATGCAGCTGCACTTTTCCGTTCAGTTGCTGAAGGCGAAACCGGCCATGCACATGGTCACCTCGACTTCCTCGCCCAAGTTGGCGACCCAGCATCTGGTTTGCCCATCGGTGAAACAGAAGAGAACTTCAAAGCATCAATTGCTGGTGAAACATATGAGTACACACAGATGTACCCAGGTTTCGGAAAAACCGCTCGCGAAGAAGGATTCAACGATATCGCTGACTGGTTTGAAACTCTTGCAAAGGCCGAAAAGAGCCACGCTGGTCGTTTCCAGCAGGGTCTCGACGCGCTCTAAAGAGTGAGTTACTTCGTTGTGGGGCACAGGTACTTGCCTGTGCCCCACAACAACACATCATCAAGAATGACGCAATCAGGAAAATGACATGACTATTACTTACGATCCGAATCATCCGAACTATCTCAACGAGGCCGACCTGCGTGAAGAGCTCACGCGCGTGTACGACCTCTGCCACGGGTGTCGCTTGTGCTTTAAGTACTGCACATCATTTCCTACTTTGTTTTCTTATGTCGATGCTCACGACGATCAAGATGCGGGTCGCCTGACTCCAGCACAACAAGATCAAGTTGTTGATGAATGCTTCCAATGCAAACTCTGCTACATCAACTGTCCTTATATTCCTGGCTTGCACGAATGGGAACTCGATTTTCCGCGCCTCATGTTGCGCGCCGATGCAACACGCCAAGCAAATGGTCAAGTGCCGCTGCGTAAGCGCATGACCACCACGGTGTTGGGCCACACCGATGCCTTGGGCAAAGTGGCCACCACGTTCTCGCCTATCGCTAATGCAGTGATGGGATCCGAACCCGGTTCACTCGTGCGCAAAGTGGTCGAAAAAACTTCTGGTGTGTCAAGTCAGCGTCTCTTGCCGCCGTTCGCAAAGTCTCGTTTCTCCACATGGTTCAAAAAGCATGTGTCTCCTGTGATGACCAAAAAACAAGGCAAAGTTGCTCTCTTTCCCACATGCCTCGTTGAATACCAAGAACCAGGTATTGGTAAAGACCTCATCAATGTTTATGAAAAGAACAATGTTGAGTGTTCACTTGCAGAAGGTGCATCATGCTGCGGTGCTCCGTACTTGCATAGTGGCGATGTAGAACAGTTCAAAAAAGTGGGAGCGAAAAACGTTGAGGCACTGGCCGCCGCGGTGCGCGCCGGCAACGACATCGTTGTGCCTCAGCCAACATGTGGCTACATCTTGAAGAAGGATTATGTCGACTACATCGGTGGTGCAGATGCTGAACTCGTTGCAGCAAACACTTACGATGCAGCCGAGTATCTCATGGGTCTTCATAAAGGTGAAGGAACCGAACTCAACACCGATTTTGTCGGTGAAGTTCCTGAAAAAATCACCTATCACGCGCCTTGCCACTTGCGCGCTCAAAACATCGGGATGAAGAGCCGCGACTTGTTGAAACTCACTGGTTCAAAAATCAAACTCATTCAAACCTGTTCAGGAATCGACGGCATGTGGGGCCTTCGTGCGGAAAATGCCGATATGTCAATACCCATCGCTCGCAAACTTGCCGACGAAATTGAAGCTGCCGAGGGCGACGAAATTGCTGGCGATTGTCATTTGGCGAACACCGCAATTACCGAGCAAACAGGCAAATCGCCGAGCCACCCACTGCAGTTGTTGGCTCGCGCATATGGGATCCCCGAAGAGAAATAAACAACCGAAAAAGAGAGGATAAATATGCCCCCCGTATTGTCACCATCTCACAATGGTTCACGCAAACTTGTCATCGACGACATTCTCGACCTGCGTGCTTATGAAAAAGTGCGCGTTGCCGAAAAAGCGCGCGTCATGGAACTCAAGCGCAAACGTCGTGTTGAGCTCGGAACTATTCTCTCGGTGCTCTTTGAAAACAGAGACACCATGTGGATGCAAATTCAAGAAATGTTGCGTGCCGAGAAGGTTCTCACC
>JBIKNT010000118.1:0-5231 GCA_044358465.1 Ilumatobacteraceae bacterium | reverse complement strand
GTGCGCGCTTTTCTTCTTCGGGCATGTCGTAGACCATGGGGTACCAAATGGCTCCGCTGAATTGCAGGAAGTGGGCATCGACCTTGCCATGTGATGCGAGTGCAGTGAGGTCGTGTGTGCGGCAATCGTTTTGGTTCACCACAATGGTGTCGCCATCTTTTACGACGAGTGCAGAGTCGCCACCGGGGCCGTCGCTAATGCTCGATTCAATATGAATGGCAACACTGACGCCATTCACGAGTGGTGCAGCTATTGCGTTTTGTGTGCGAATGAAATTGCGAAAGCCAAGTTTTCCTAGTGTGCGTTCAAGTTCGCGCGTGGGAAAGTCGGGCAACAACACAGGAGTTTCTTTGTTGACATGGTTGGTGAGAAATGCCTCGTCGAGATGATCGCCGTGAATGTGTGAGATATAGAGATAGTTGGGGTTCTCTATTGCAGCGGTGATGTCGCTACTGAGTTGGTCGTTGCGCGGGAAGGGAAACCACGAACCGAAGAAGGCAGGCTCAAACCACGGGTCGCACAAGATGGTGATGTCGCGTGTGGCAATGAGCATGCCGGCGTGGCCAAGTGAAGTGATGCGCATAACGAGTGAAGAGACGTGTGAAAAACGCGTGCGGCGTTAGGCAACAGGTGGGTCGATGGACTGTTGGCCGTTGCGCGATACGTGCTCGGTCCATGCAGAACCATTCCAGTAGCGCAGTTCAAAACGGCCTGCTGGGTCGGGGTACCAGTTGGCAGGAGCCGCGGCGTCGCCCACGCTGGAAGCAACCGATGTGTTGACGGGGCTAGTGACAACAGGTGTGCTCACTGGTGCGGAGGAGGCAGTTGTGCTGCTCCATGTGGCTGATGTGGCAGGAGTGCTCACAACAGACGGTGTGGACACTTCTGCAGTAACTGCGGCGCGGCGTGCGAAGGCGGTGATGTTGGTGCCGTTCGCGACGATCTGCAGAATTTCCCAACCTTGAGCCGAACGCTCGGTCATTTGGCGTGCGAGGTCGGCGGGGTCAGTGCTGGTGAGGGCTGCATATTCAAGCATGTGGGCAGGCTACCGCTCAGCGCTGCTCGACAGGTATCTGTGCCTCTATTCGCTCGTGGTCGCGTCGGCGCGCACCAAGGCGTCGACATCGGTGTCGCCCTGGGGGCCGTCGTGAATGACGACCCCGTCACGTAGGGCAATAATGCGCTCTACCTTGTTCACGAAGGAAAGTTCATGGGTGGCCACTACTAAGGTGGCGCCGTCGGCTGCGGCCTGGTCGAACAGGGCGAGGAGAGCCTCTTTGCCCGAAGCATCGAGGCCCACAAAGGGTTCGTCGACTAGGAGCAATTCGAAGGGGCGAACGAAGGCAATGGCAATGGCGGCTTTTTGACGTAGCCCGCGCGAGAAGCGGTTGGGCAATTCATCGGCACGTTCATACAAACCCAAATGGTCGAGCAGATTGGCTGCAAGTTGGTCCCACTCGTCAACGCCATGCAAGCGCGCAATGAATTCAAGGTGTTCCCATAACGACAAGTCGTCGTAGAAAGTAGGAGTGTCGGCTAGGTAGCTAGTGAAGGCGCGAGCTTCTAACGACTGTGGTGCATGACCGCTCAATGTGACTTTGCCACTTGATGCATCGAGCAAACCCGATGCAATGCGCATGAGTGTGGTTTTGCCCGAACCGTTGTGCCCAAGTAACGCAACGCGTTGGCCGTGTTCAATGCGCAAGGTGAGTGGGTGCAGTGCAGGTGCCTCGCCGTAGTCTTTTGCGACGTTGTGTGCTTCAAGAGCGGCAGGTGGAAGATGAACAGCGGGTTCTTGCGCACGCTTCTTTTTTGACGACGCGGGCTCAGGTGTTTCTTCGTTGCGACGATGAGGTGGTTGTGGATGACGGCTCATAGTTTTCCTTCCAAGTACTGACAGTTCATTTTCCTGATTGACCCATTGCAGATTGTTTTCCGCCGTCAACAAAAGATTTCCACCATGTGCGAGCGGCATCGCGATGACGCACCCATGCTCCAACAAAACCTAAGAGCAGCACCACACCAATTGCGGTGCGCAGTGCTGCACCTACTGCGTTGTCGCCATTTTCTACACCTTCACGTACGGCGAGAATAGGCAAGCTGCCCAAGATGGCAACAATGGGTGGCCATACAGCACGGGTCATGGTGGTCATGCCGGCAACCTCTGGTGGCATGAACATGCGCTCATTGGTTTGTCCGAGTGGGTCGGGTGCACCTTTCACCGCGTTGATAATTGCACCCGCGGTTCCGGCACCAACGGCGGGAAGACCCACGATGAGAGCGATGGCAAGTGTCATGGGCTCTGGTTCAAAGAGGTAAGCAACGAGGATGCCAAATGCCGTAAAAGGCAGTAAAAACAGCGTTGGCACAATGAGATGGCGCAACATGAGTTCGCCGCGATCAATAGGAATAGCGTCGGTGCGATCGGGTTTATCGACTTCTTGTGAGAGCGGTTCAATAATTTCCAGACCAAAAACGAAGAGGCACAGACCGCTTGCTACAACGGCAGGAGTAGTGCCGCGGTACGCCCACACTTGGCACATTGCCGCAACGGCGATGAGCAAGTTCATGCGCACAATGCGGCGCGCAGGAAACTTCAACAAACTCTGAATGCCACGGCGTGGAATAGGTGCAGTTTTTGCAGAACGCTTGAGCGTGACCCATGGAGACGTGCGCATTTGTTCTTGGCTGAGTTGACGACGCAGCAATACAACGGTACGCAGGTCTTGCAGTGTGACAGCAAAACGTAATTGCGAGACCAAACTGCTACGACGGGAAAGAGCTTCAAGTGACAAGTTGCCCACTGTGAAAATTCCTAATGAACAAATGAGAATGGTTGCGAATACTGCAATGAGGTCGATTGCTTCGCGGTGCAGTGTCCACAATGCCATGCTGCCAAAGGCATCGAATGGACCAGGAAAAGAAGTGTGTTGAACAGCCATCGCAACTTGCCAAGCAAGTAGTGCAGTGACCACAAATGACGACAGCAATTTGTTGAAGCGCAAGCCGTGGCTGAGCAGTGCTCCACCCACAACAATGAGCCCGGCACACAAACCAAACACTGCGCCATAGAACGCCCACGAGGTGAATGAGCCCGGTAGACGACGAGAGGCGAGTTGGCCGGCAACGGCTCCTGCTGCTGCACCAGAAAATGCAGTGGAACGTAAACGCTGAATGGCGGGTCGACGCAGCACTGCCGCATGTGGAACGGGGGCAAGAAGTAAGTGACGCACTTCAGCTTCTTCAACGGCAAGTGGCCCACCGTTGTTGCCACTACGAATGCCGATGAAGAGCGCAACAGCAATGACCACACCTAATACATGTGGGCCGCGTTGTGAAACAACGATGAGTTCGGCCGGGGTGAGCTGGGTGTCTTTGATGAGACCCGAGAGGAAAAGAATGGTGCCGCCAATAGCAATGGCGGCGAGGTACACGCGGTACAGAGCCTCGAACCATTCCATTTCTTCCACGCGATGCTTGCGGCGGGTTGTGCGCAAGGCAGCAACGGCGTCGAGGCCAAGGGAGTTCACGCGTGACACAGTCTTCATCTTGCCACTTGGCACCATTTTCACGAAAAGTGAGGAAAATACATCATTTCAGGTTCTTTTCAGGGGTGTTGGGAACTGAGGCGAAGCGAGGTGAGACTAAGAGATATGAACACCGACACCATGGAGTTGTTATCGGCGCTTTTGGCGCTCTTTGCCCTCGGTGGGTCGCTGGTCTTGTTGGCGGCGCGGTTGACGTCGCGACGCCTTACTGTGGCGAGCAATTTTGTTGAAGCATTTCGCCCCGTGGCGTTGCCCTTGGCTTTCATGGTGCCGGCTTTTGCGATGTTTGGCAGCCTGTGGTTTTCGGAAGCTGCGAATTACAACCCGTGCAAGTTGTGTTGGTATCAGCGTGCGTGCATGTACCCGCTTGCAGTGATTTTGTTGGTAGCACTTGTTCGTAAAAACAAAGTTGCTGCACGCCACGAGGTAACGCCGTATGCAGTGTCGCTCGCTGCTGTAGGTGCTGTGATTTCGTTGTACCACTATTTGTTGGAGTGGAACCCCACTTGGGAAACCAATGTGTGCTCCATCGATGTGCCGTGCACCACCATTTGGTTCCGTCAATTTGGATTTGTGTCGTTACCCTTTATGGCGCTGTGTGGTTTTGTCAGTGTTGCCATATTGCTCTGTGCGACATGCACAAAAAATAGAGATGCAAGTGAAACTGCTGAACAACAGGAGAGAGTATGACCGCTCAAAAGAATCAGACGAAGTTCATTGCTATTGGAGTTGCTGGGGCCATTGCCGCAATTATTGCCGTGGTGCTTGTTGTAGGCGGTGGTAGTTCATCGTCAACTACAACATCAACAACCGGTAACTCATCAGAGGCAACACAACCAATCAATGGCGACGCAGTTGCTGCGGCTGAATATCAACTGGTGCAAGCACAGGGCGAAATGCTTCTTGCATTGGAAGACCCCGATAACGACCCCGCGCGCGGAAAAATTGCCCCTGTCTTAAACGGATTTGGTTTTGATGGTGCACCACTCACCGTTGCGCCAACAGGAAAACCGATGCTCGTGGTATTTCTTGCACATTGGTGTTCACACTGCAATGCAGAGGTGCCGCGTCTGATTGAGTGGAAAAATTCGGGCACCATGCCGGCCGATATGGAAGTGTTTGGTGTGAGCACGGGTGCTCGTGACGATGCGCCAAACTGGCCGCCTTCGCAGTGGGTTGTCGACAAAGGCTGGCCGTGGCCGGTGATGGCCGACAGCGAAGACCAAAATGCAGCGTTGGCATTTGGCGTGTCGGGTTACCCAGGGATGATCTTGCTTGATGGCAACGGCAAAGTATTGGCACGCCGTTCAGGTGAGGCCAGCATTGAGGAATTAAAAGCCTGGACGCAAGAGCTCCTGCCAGTGTAAAAAGTTGCCACGTTCCCGGGGCAAAAGCACACATATAGGTGTCGCCAACGGGAGGGATTTGGTTTACCATGACAATTACTGAGGCAGAACGCTTTCAGATGCACGAAGCTTTGAGTACTGCACACGGCAAGGAGGTGGCAGCCATCATTATGGAACATTTGCCACCAACAGGGTGGGGTGATGTTGCACGCAGGTCAGATGTTGCCGACCTACGTGTGCTCACTACGAAAGATATGGAAATAGTGCGCATTGCACTGACAAGCGATATGCAAATGTTGGGTGCAGAGCTGCGTGGCGAGATGCAAGAGCTGCGCAC
>JBIKNT010000010.1:0-16451 GCA_044358465.1 Ilumatobacteraceae bacterium | reverse complement strand
GGATGGGTGTTCAATAATGAAACTGGTGCTTCATTAACCCTTGAAGACTTCGTCATGAGTGGCAATAAAGAGGTCAATGCGTATCTTCGTGTGTTTGGAATGAACGAAACGAATCTCGAAGAACTCTCAGTGCTTGAAATAGGTTCTGGCATTGGGCGCATGACCTCACGACTCACTCATCGTTTTGGAACAGTGATTGCTGCTGATGTTGATGCAACATTCTTAGAACGTTGTCGTGAGACGGTTGCCAAACACGGTGTCATTAACCGCTTGCGCACCGCACATGTCACCGATGGGCACACAGTGCCACTGGCCGACAACTCCGTTGACGCAGTTTTTTCCTACATCACTTTGCAGCACTGCTCCAACGCCGATGCCCTCGCGTTGACGAAGGAATCATTACGCGTAACAAAACCTCACGGTGTGGTGATGCTGAACTACCGCACATGGGTGTTCGCCGACATCTTTTTGCAGCCAACCGGAGCCACCGTGCGGGCGCTGTGGAAAACAAAAGTGTTTGGTCCGTGGCTTGCCAAGCAACGCGTGGCAACCCGCTTGGGATGGCAGGCAAACCGGGTGTCCACCAGCGATGTGCTCGATGTCATTCGTCACTCGGGCCGCTCGTGCAATGAAATTGTGCTCTTCCATCATCCGCACCGTCGCCGGTCGTTGTTGGCGGGCATTACAGATCGCGTGATTGGGGGCTCAGGTATTCAAGAGCGCGTGTTGCCGCGGGCCAATAAGAGCCATTGGTGGTTAATTCTCCGGCTTGGGGAATGACTCTCAGATAGCCTGCACGTTTATGCGAGTAGGTCTAGTAGGTGCAACAGGTCAAGTAGGCGGGGTCATGCGGGCTCTTTTAGAAGAGCGCAATTTCCCGGTAACGCAGATGCGCTATTTCGCATCAGCACGATCGGCCGGAACCACACTGAAGTGGAAAGGCACCGACATTGTTGTGGAAGATGCGGCCACTGCCGATGTGTCGGGTCTCGACGTAGCACTCTTTTCTGCTGGGGCAACCTCGTCGCGTGAACTTGCTCCGCGTTTTGCTGCAGCGGGCGCAATGGTCATCGATAACTCTTCGGCATTTCGCATGGACCCTGAAGTGCCGCTCATTGTTTCAGAAGTAAACCCTGAAGAAATTCGTAACGCTCACAAGCGCATTATTGCAAACCCCAACTGCACCACAATGGCGGCGATGCCAGTGCTGAAGCCATTGCACGATGCCGCACAACTGGTGCGACTCATTGCAAGTACGTATCAAGCAGTCAGTGGTGGTGGGCTCGCTGGTGTTGACGAACTCGATAAGCAAGCAAATGCTGTGGTGAAAAATTCACGTGAACTCACCTACAGCGGTGGTGCAGTTACTTACCCAGCACTTGAAAAATTTGTGCGCCCCATTGCATTCAACGTTCTACCGTTTGCTGGTTCTCTTGTTGATGATGGCGAATTTGAAACCGATGAAGAAATTAAATTGCGCAATGAGAGTCGCAAAATTCTCAACATCCCCAACCTCTTAGTGTCGGGAACATGTGTGCGAGTACCTGTTTATACCGGTCACTCGCTGTCCATCAACGTCGAGTTTGCGCGTGACATCACAGTGGCGCAGGCAACAGAGTTGCTCTCAAACGCGCCAGGTGTGCAGGTTGTCGATATTCCGACGCCATTGCAAGCTGCTGGTGCAGACCCAAGTTTCGTGGGGCGCATTCGTCAAGATCGCTCTGCTCCGGGTAACCGCGGCCTCGTGCTCTTTGTTGCAAACGACAACTTGCGCAAAGGTGCAGCGCTGAACGCCATTCAGATTGCCGAATTACTGATTTAAGAGGTGCTTAGAGCGCAGATTCAAGTTCGCCTGCAACAAGTGACTGTGCAGTGCGACGCAAGGTAAGTGCATTGAGGGGCTTCACGAGCCAGGTATCGGCGCCGCTGCGCTTTGCGAGTTGAGCATCGGCATCGCGGTCGAGCAACATGAGAACTGGAATATGTGGCAAGCGGCCACCGGTTTCATCGAGACGCAGGTCCATGGTGACTGCAAAGCCACCCATCGAGCCAATTTGTGAGTCGAGCACAGCGAGGTCGGGAGTACGTGCAGTAACGGCGGCGGTGACATCGCGGCCATTCGAGCAAACGGTGAAGGAGGTTTCTGGTGAGCCAAGGGCTGCGACCACTTCGTCAAGGACCCACTGGGCATCGGTTGCTAAAAGAATATGCACGTCAAAACTCTAGTCGGCACGAGCCAAGAGTGCGCCTAATGAGCACAGGGTGACGAGAGTTTTTTCCTGGTCGTCAAGAAGTGCGGCAGAAAAAGGAGCGCGCGCGATGGGTATTTCGGGGGCGTTGTGAGTAAATACTTGTGCACTCTCGTCTTGAGCATCGGCTAACCGATGAAAATGGGCGAGGTTTTCTTCGAGGAGTGCTAGGTCGGCGGAATCTATGGATTGGGTATCAACTAATCCATAGTCGGTGAATCTGGGTTGCATGCGATTCAAGATGAGAAGTGCTGGTTCAATTTTTTGCTTGCGCAATGTGTCGGTAAAAAAGCACGCCTCACTGATGGCATCTGTTTGTGCAGTAGAAACCAGCACGTATTGAGTGAGTTTGTCGTGGAGAACTGTCTCTACCGCAACTGCTCGATCGCGAAAGCCGGCGTCGAGACCTTGGAATGCTTGAAAGAACTCCACAGTGTCTTCTAGTGCTTGTGTTCCGATGACCTTAGAAATGAGTCTGACGACGGGTTGCGTGAGGGTGCTGATTACTTTGAGACCGGCGTTAGCAGGTGCAATGAGAATGCGATACAAGGGGTGGTCAATGAATCGCGTTAAACGCGCCGGTGCACTGAGAAAGTCGAGAGCCTGACGAGTGGGTGGAGTATCAACCACTACTAAATCAAAACGCGGGTCGTTATAGAGGTCATATAACTTTTCTGCCGCCATGTATTCCTGGGTGCCTGAAAGCGAGCCAGCAATGTTTTGGTAAAACCGATTCGCAATAATGCGGTCTGCTTGTTCTGGTGTTGGGCTGTATCGGTGGATGAGTGCATCGAAAGTGGTGCGTGTATCGAGCATGGTGGCCCATAGCTCGCCAGATGCTGATAGTTCAATACGTGAAGGCTCGTTTGTGAGGGTGCCGCCAACACCAAGTGCATCAGCTAGTCGCTTGGCGGGGTCGATGGTAATAACAACTACGCGCTTTCCTAGTTGTGCACCGTGTGCGGCAAGTGCAGCGGCAGTTGTGGTTTTTCCTACACCACCACTGCCAGCAAAAACGATGACGCGGTTTTCTGTGAGTAGTTGATTCACTTGGCTGGCGCTCATAGTGCCTCAATTGCAACAAGAAGTTGGTCGGCAACATTTTCAATCGTGCATGATGCAAGATCGGAAACAACGAGTTGTGCAAGAGGAAGTTGCTCGGTTAATTTCGCGATGTTGGTGCGATGACGCAGAATTTGTGCATTACGAAATTCACCGGCTTGAGCCAACGCGGAATTTTGCGGCAGTGATGGCGCAAGATGCAATGGCGCAGAGGTATCGACTTGGTTCACCACAACGGGGGTGAGCTTCACGCCAATTTCTTCTTCCACGGCGTATGCGGTTTCAATGCATTCTTGAACAGGTGTGGGCTCGGGAATGGTGACGAGCACCACTTGGCATCGCGATCCATCTCGCAACATTTCTAAAATTTCATCGGCCTGCAGACGTACCGCACCACTTTTTACAGAATCAGAAATGGCTTGTGGGGTTCTCAACATCGTGATGGCGTGTCCGGCCGCGGGGCCATCGACCACAATGACATCGGCAGCGGCACTTTGTTCGAGGTGCTTGACCTTGCCCAACACCAACAGGTCGTCAATGCCAGGGGCTGCCGACGACACCACATCGAGTACGCCCGACGTCACCATGAGGCGTGAAATGCGTCCTAGTCCTTTGGTGTCGAGGTACTCCCGCAGGGCCGCGGCAGGGGTCAAAGAGAGGCTCGAGATGCCAGAAGGCACCGGTTTTCCGTCAGTTTCCACCAAAAGGCTGGTGAGGCCGCAACGGTGCGCAGCAAGAGCGAGGGCAGCGGCTACCGTCGATTTCCCTACGCCACCTTTTCCCGCAACAATGAAGACGCGGGACGCGGTGAAAAACTGATTCGGGTCCACTCACCCTCCGGAGGTTCGAATGCGAAAACTTATCTTGGCAGTAACACTGGGCGGACTCATACTCATGGGCGCACAAAATGCCTCCGCTGAAGAAGAATCTTCGCTTCCCACAGTCGATGTGCAAGAGGTCAGTGGGCTGCTCGATGAAATCCAAGCTCAGGCCATGGAAGATGCCATCGAACGGTCATCTGGCGAAGGATCCCAGGCGCTGGTATTTCAAATGAACACACGCGGTTCGGTACTGAGTCGCGAACGAGTTGCAGTGTTGCTTGAACGGGTTGCCGCTGCAAAGGTCCCCGTCGCAATTTGGGTCGGGCCATCGGGATCGCGCCTCTACGGGCTTGCGGCGCAGTTGCTTGCTGCTGCCGATGTGACGGCAATGGCACCTGGTACACGCATTGGCAATATGGGCACTCCGCTCGATGCGGAAGGTGTCACTTTTGATTTTGGAACGAGCACTGAAATCTTGCAAGGCAACACCATGGGTTTTGCCGATGCACGCAAAACGGGTGCTTTGAAATTTTCTGGCAGTGACGAAGGTGTTCCTGTTATGAAGAACATGATTTTTGCGCTCGACGGTTTGTCGATTAACGGCAACGTTCTCAACACGGTGACAGAAAAAGTTGGTGCCGACGGACAAATTGAACGCGAAGCAACATCAGTAAGATTTTTCAAATTAGGTCTAGTTCCGCGTCTCTTTCACACGGTGTCAAGCCCACCAGTCACCTATCTCTTCTTAACTATTGGGCTTGCACTTCTCATATTTGAGTTCTTTACTGCAGGTATTGGTATTGCTGGTCTTGTTGGTGCTGTTTGTTCAGTATTTGGAAGCTTCGGCCTTGGGGTCTTGCCAGTGAACGGGTTTGCGTTAGCGGCAATTCTTTTTGCCATGCTCGCATTCTCTGTCGATGTGCAAGTAGGAGTTCCTCGATTATGGACAGGTGTGGGCCTTGCGTCGTTTAGTGCGGGTTCTCTCTTTCTCTTTCGTGATGTCGACAGCATGAACTTGCGGCCCTCATGGATCACGTTGTTGGTGGGTATTGGCGGTTTGGCACTCACGTTTATTGTGGGCATGCCATCGATGACGCGGACACGTTTTGCTACACCCACCATTGGTCGTGAATGGATGATTGGCGCACAGGGTGTTGCACTGGAAGAACTTGCTCCAGGTGGAACCGTGCGAGTGCATGAAGGCTCATGGCGCGCACGTACAAACCGCGCCACGCCAATTCCTGCGGGGTCAACTGTCAATGTTGTCGCCATTGACGGAATCACTCTTGAAGTAGAACCCATTGAAGGTGCCGCGCGCGACTATCGCGAACGCAACTAAATGCGAGTTATAAGCGGGGGCCAGCAATACGCAGGTCGCCACGTCGTCGGGTGATGCCTCGAGCATCGAGTGCTTCAAGAAGAGGTACTGCATATTTGCGCGTGGTGTTTGCCGCTTCACGAAATGCACTCGTAGTAATGCCATCGGGGTGTTGCGTCAGTAGATCTTTCACCACTGCGTGTGCACGGTCGAGAGTGCGAGAAGCAAAGAAAACACCGTCGAGGTTGAGCAAGTGACCTTCTTGAACGAGTCGGCGCAGCAGTGCTCGATCAAATGCATTCGGGTCAGGCGGGGTAAACAATGCGTCGATGAATTCTTGAACGAGTGGGTGTGTTTGCTTTTGTGAGGGCGCCAACTCGGGAAGATACAAACGACCGTTTTCAATTACTGCTTCTTCGGGGCGAAATGTTCGAGCAGCCTGTGCCAAATGATCGGGTAACCCAACAAGGTCAATTCCCTGAAGTTCGCTTGCGAGTGAGCGTTGGGAGTTGAGCATGCGGAAGACCTCGGCTTTGGCCGCGGTCAACATGGCGCTACTGAAAATCACATCATCAACAGTGGGGATTGCTTGCACGCCAGTGCGAAGAAAGAGTTCGTTAGTGTTCATCATCCCTCGCTCATCGAGCAAGTGTTGAACGTCGTATTGAGGGTCTGCTTTGGTGAGCCGTAAAACAGGGTCGATATCGAGAACGATGCCACCGGCGACTGTTTCATCGCGACCAGTTTCACGCAAGATGAATTTGTCTTGCGGTGCAACTGCAATGGGGTGCTGCAGGTATAAACGAGCTTTTGCAGAGGTGCCTGGTGCAATGGACTCGGCTTGAATAAGACGTAGTGACACTTCTACTTCGTCGCTCCCGATGTACATGAGGAAATGCCCGCGGCGCGTAATGGAGTGCGCAAGATAGGGGAGAGCGTTCAGCTCGACGTCGAGAGTATTTGACAACATCCATTGTTCTGGAAGAACAAGAAGATCACCACGGTTGATGTCGTTATGTGAAATACCGTGCACATTGACCGCAACACGTGAGCCTGGTTCGCTTGTTTCTACTTCTTGATTATGCGAGTGCAACTGGCGAATACGGCCTTTGTGGCCTGCAGGCAAAATGGTGATATCGGCACCAACAGTAAGTGAGGCATCGAGCAATGTACCAGTTACTACAGTTCCGACACCAGTGAGTGAAAAGACGCGGTCGATCCAGATGCGGGGGCGGGACTTTATTTGTCGAGGAGCATGAACAATACTCAGAATTTTCTGGCGCAGAAGTTCAATGCTTGATTCGTCATGAATACTTGTTTCAACAATGGTGGCATCGCTGAGAAAGGTATCTTCCAGTTGCATCTCGACGAGCAGACGTGCATCTTCGCGCTCTGCTTCTGAGAGTAAGTCACACTTGGTGAGCGCAACAACACCGTGTTGAACACCGAGTAAGCGCAAGATGTCGAAGTGCTCTTGGGTTTGTGGCATCCAACCTTCGCGGGCATCAACCACTAAAAGACACATGTCGATGCCGCCAACGCCAGCCAGCATGTTGCGCAAAAAGCGAATGTGTCCGGGCACGTCAATGAACGAAAGCACTTCACCAGCACTTCCCGTGCTGTGCGCAAAGCCGAGATCTATGGTGAGGCCTCTGCGTTTTTCTTCTTCAAGACGATCGGTGTTGGTGCCGGTGAGTGCTTCAACAAGAGATGTCTTGCCGTGGTCAACGTGACCTGCGGTGGCGATGAGTGTCATGGTGTTTCTTCGCTACTTCAAAAGTGTGAGTGCGTGTACAACTTCTTCATCGTCGCGTGCATCGAAGGATCGAAGATCGAGCAATGTTTGGCCATTTTCTGTGCGCGCAATGACGGGAACGCGATGTTTCCTGAGTTGGCCTACGAGATTGCCAGTGAGTGACAAAGCAAAAGAACTAATGAATGCCCCGGGTGTGCTTCCCGCTCCTGGCATTGCTTGCGTCGCTACGAGTTGTGCGTTGAGCCCACATTGTTGATGCAGCGCTGTAACCATTTTTTCACCACGTACTTGAAGCGCCTCTGTTGTTGTGGTTGCCATTTGCCAGAAGGGGATGTCGATAGTGACTGTTTTGTTGATGTAGCTCAGTAAAACTTCTTGCAGCGCCGCTACAACGTGACTACCGGGTCGCAATGCACGCATTAAAGGGTGAGCACGACACGCAGCAACAAGCTCACGTGAACCCGCAATGATTCCGCACTGTGGGCCACCGAGCAACTTGTCGCCACTAAAAGTCACCAATGCTGCACCGGCCTGCAGGCACTGTGCAGCTGCAGGTTCTTGCGATAACCATTGAGGAGGCGGTCCAGACAGCCACTGGCAGCGAGCATCGATGAGACCTGAACCAATGTCGGCAATGACGGGAACACCAAGTTGCGAGAGTTCTTCTAGGGGCGCTTGTTCAGTAAAACCTTGAATATGAAAATTTGATGGGTGGATCCGCATGATGCAGGCAACGTCGTTTCCGCGCTTCTGAATTGCTTTGCGGTAGTCGCTCGTTCGGGTGCGATTAGTAGTTCCCACATCAATAAGTCGAGCACCCGATTGCTCAAGTACATCGGGAATACGAAAACCACCACCAATTTCCACACTTTCACCACGTGCAATAGTGACATCGCGACCAGCAGCTATTGCGGCGAGCACTAGGAGAACTGCCGCTGCATTGTTGTTGACCACGACGGCATCTTCTGCTCCGGTGAGTTCTGAGAGGAGAACCGATAGTGAACTCTGGCGTGAGCCACGAGCACCAGTAGCGACATCGAACTCCAATGATGAAGCACGCACGGTCTGCGGGTTGTCTGACAAATGGGGGGCACGACCCAAATTGGTATGCAGAAGAACTCCGGTTGCGTTGATGACGGGCTGCACCATGGTGAGTTGCAGGTTTTGCGCAAGCGCAATTGCACTGGCAGCAAAGTCGGGGCCACCAGACCCAATGGCCATTCGCGCACAGCGCACTCGAAGGGGTGCGGGCAGTTCCACATGCTCGGCAATGGTGCGTGCAAGGGCGTCGACCGAGGGTGGTCGCGGCGGTAATGAGGAGTCGGAGTCGGCTGGGCTCACGGCGTCAACCTATCGCTCGCTAGCCTGCAAGGTAGTGGTCGTACTCTTTTTACTCTTCGTGGCACTTCCCATTGCCGAAATATATGCCCTCATCAAGATGGGGAGTTGGCTGGGGCTCTTTCCCACCCTGGCGGTTTTAGTGCTCGTTTCCGCGGTGGGAGCTGCATTGGTGAAGCGCGAAGGCTTGCGCGTCTTTCGTCGTTTTCAAGAACAAATCGCCGCAGGCAATATGCCCACCAATGAAATGGTCGATGGCGTGTGCTTACTTATTGCTGGCGTCTTACTTGTTGTGCCGGGGTTTGTCACCGACGCTCTCGGACTACTTTTGCTCTTGCCGCCATTTCGATTATTGCTCCGTCGTCGTTTGAAAAAGAGCAGCGGCAAAAAGGTCAATATTGTTGCAACGTATAACGGGCGTATTGTTGAAACCAACGGCGTCATTAATGTAAATGAACACATCAACCCGCCGAAAGAAATTGAGCCATAAAAATGCACGAAGACGTTCCCATTCGTATGGCCGCAACAGTGATGTTGGTACGTGACGACGAAATCACTAAAGACATTGAAGTTTTCATGATGCAGCGCACATTGAAAGCAGTATTCGCTGGTGGTCTTTATGTTTTCCCCGGCGGGAAGTTAGACGACATCGATGGTGGCAGCCATATTGAACACTTGTGTGACGGGCTCACCGACGAAGAGGCAAGTGGTTTGTTGCAAGTACCTTCCGGTGGGCTCGCTTTTTGGGTAGCGGCTATTCGTGAATGTTTTGAAGAAGCTGGCGTGCTGCTGGCTCGCGATACAAGAACAGGTGACTACATTCGCTTCGATGATCCAGACGTGGCTGATCGTTTTGAGGCATATCGTCACGAAGTACACGACGGCAAGTTGGGTATGCACGAACTGTGTGACAAGGAATCACTTCGCTTGGCAACCGATGCCATTGAGTATGTGAGCCACTGGATCACTCCCGTTGGTGAACCGCGCCGATTCGATACAAGGTTTTTCTTGGCGCGCGCACCGCAGGCGCAAGACCCACTTCACGATGATGGCGAAACCATTGCAAGTTTGTGGGTGTCGCCAAATGAGGCCTTGGCAATGTTTGAGCGCAGTGAGTTGGCAATGTTGCCACCAACCGTGCGCAACTTGGAGTTTCTCCAGCCACACCACACAGCAGACGAAGCATTAGTAGCTGCAACAAAAGTGGGTATTCCACCTGCAATTCTGCCCCGCATTCGTGTCGATGCTGAAGGAAAGGTTCTCGGAGTGGTATTACCCGATGAACCTGGTTACAACGAATTGGCCTGATGTTTAGGTGCGCGAGCGCACGGCTACAGGAACCGCAACTTCTTCTACTCGTGCGCTGCACCCCGACATTTCTGACTGGGCGATTGTTTGTGCAATGAGTTTGCGGGCAATGTTGTGAAATTCAATTGCTGCTTTTCCGGTGTTGTGCAATGCAACGGGTTCTCCGGTGTCGCCACCCAATGCAACTGTTGCCTCAATAGGAACTTGACCCAATAACTCGGCACCAATTTCATTGGCGAGAGCAGTGCCTCCACCTGTGCCGAATAGCGCATAAGAGTTGCCGTGGTCGCATTCAAATGAGGTCATGTTTTCAATGACACCTGCAACGCGTAAGAAACTGCGTTGTGCCATGTCGGCGGCACGAATAGCAACTTTTTGAGCAGAGACGGCAGGAGTGGTGACGATTACTAAATCGGTACGTGGCAACATACGGGCAAGACCCATTTGCACGTCGCCAGTTCCTGGTGGCATGTCGATGAGCAAGTAGTCAAGATGACCCCAATGCACGTCGTTCAAAAATTGTTCAACAGCTTTTGTGAGCATCAGCCCACGCCACATGAGAGCGGTGCCTTCATCTTCAACAAGCATTCCTGTTGACACCACTTTGAGTACACCTTTGCCCAGCACACGTTCGTTGGGGATGATCATCGGCTTTTCAAAGCCATCAACTTTTTCTGCTTGAAGTCGGTCGGGCATGCCGAGCATGCGCGGAATGGAGAAACCCCAAATGTCGGCGTCGAGGACTCCAACAGTGTTTCCTTGCGCCGCTAACGCTGCAGCAAGGTTGACCGTTACTGAACTTTTTCCTACGCCACCTTTGCCACTTGCAATGGCAAGCACGCGCGCGTTGATGGGTACTTGAGTTGCAGGTGCCTGTTCTTTTGCGTTCCATCGCGCACGTGTCATCACCGCAGTGCGCTCTTCGGGCGTCATTTCACCCCAGTCAATAGACACCTTGGTGATGAGCGGATGAGTTTTCACGCGCGACTCGATGTCTTTTTTGATTTGAGCACGCAATGGGCAACCCTTAATGGTGAGCTTGATGCCAATGCGAATGAGGCCCTCGGGGGAAACCGTGATATCGCCCACCATGCCCAGGTCGACAATGTTGTCGCCAAGCTCGGGGTCAATGACCGCACGCAGAAGGTGGCGAATGGCGTCGGGGCTCGGCATTGGGCCGGAAGTGCCTGGGGTGGACCCCTCAGAAAGGTTGGTGTCTGCGCTCGCCATGAACCCAATGTACCGCTATCATTTGCTCATGATCACTCTTACCGATACAGCAGCAGTCAAGGTCAAGCAATTGCTTGAGGCTGAAGGGGCAACCGAACTCGCTTTGCGCGTTGCCGTTCGCCCCGGTGGTTGCTCAGGTTTCTCGTACGAGATGTATTTCGATGGTGATGTTGCCTCTGATGACCAAACACTCACCTTTGGTGATGTACGCGTGGTCGTTGACCCGGCTTCAGCACAGCTTCTTGAAGGCGCAAGCCTCGACTACAAAGATGGCTTGCAAGATGCAGGCTTCGCAATCAACAACCCAAACGCCAGCCGCACCTGCGGTTGTGGAAACAGCTTTAGCTAATTCCATTCAGCCGCAGTGCGTCAAGCACTTCGCTGCTATCAAAAATCGCATCTAGTCGTTCCACAAGTTTTCCTGTGGCATCGGTAATGAAGAGTGCTGGTTCGAATGTCATTTTGTGAGCCGTAACGGCTGGCGCAGAAACTGTTGCCGTCGCGTCGGTGTACACCTCGGCATGAATGAAAGTTGCTCGGTCGCCGAAGCTTTCATAAGCACTCAATAAAGCGTCGAGTGCTGGTGTGCAGGTTCCTGTTTGACAATAAGCAGGCGTGCCTAAGAGATACACCACGGGTTTGCCCATCGTGAGGGCATCGCGCAAATTGACATCGTGCAGTGGGCACGGCTCTGGCTTACGTGTACATATAGGAGAGATGCCACGTGCATTTTGTGTTGTTGGAGTGTCGATAGGTGGCAAAGGTGACCCCACTGTGGGAATAGCAACTTCGCTTGCATCTTTTACTTGAAATGCTGCACCTGCAGCATCGAATCCAGAAAGCGAGATGATGTAGGTACCGGGCTCTTTGAGATCGACAACAAGAGGCCAATACGGTTGTGGAACATCGGTGATATGGGCCTGTACAACAAAGTCGTCTTCGAAAAGCGCGTTGCCATCGAGATCAGACACCACAAAGCGCAAAGACTCTGGGATCTTCACGCCACTTTGCGTGGTGACAATTCCTTCTGTATTGCCCAATGACATGGGCAAGCGAATGCGCCCCGGGGTGAGCACCTCTTTGGGAAAACGCTGTACCAAGCTGACGGTGTTCAAGTCGAGTGTGTTGCCGCCACTTCCACCGCAGGCCGCAAGGAGTGATGGAGCAAGAGCAACGGACAGCCCAGCGCCTGCACCACGAATGAGAAACTGCCGACGGGAATACTGCATGCCGCCAAACTATAGATGAAGAAGCGCGAAGAAGTTAGGGTGTGTGTATGGCAGCACAAAAGAAAGCACCAGTAAAGAAAACCGCTACAAAAAAAGCTCCTGCTAAAAAAGCGGCTGCGAAAAAAGTAGCAAAGGCCCCAACACCTATTGGTCCGTACACCCCAGTTGTGCGTGCAGGTGACTGGATCATTGTCTCAGGCCAGCTCGGCTTAAAAGACGGTGTCATGCAAAAAGGTGTGTCGGCTCAAACCACGCAAGCGGTGAAGAATTTGAAAGAGCGTCTCGCCGAAATGGGCGCGAACATTAATGACGTGAAGAAAACCCTCTGTTTCCTCACCGACATGGAGACCTTCAGCATCTTTAACGAGGCCTATGTCGCAGGATTTGGCAATAGCCGCCCCGCACGTAGCACCATTGGTGTTGCATCGCTGCCTGCAAATGGCCAAGTGGAGATAGAAGCTTGGGCCTACAAGCCACTACGCTAAGCACATGCCAGGCGCCATCATTCTCGTTATCGCACTTGTGATCTTCCCCATCATTGTTGGGCTTTCAACAGCTGTCATTGCGGCGCTTTTGGGCCACCTTTTGTATAAAGACGGTGAAGTGCGCAACGCCGATAGCGAACTTCTCGACCTCAACGTTTAATCACTATGCGCGCCGATCTGCTGGTGCGCAATGCGCTGTTAGTTGCAACGGTCGATGCCGCTCGACGTGAATTACCAGGTGGTTGGGTAGCTATTACCAATGGCCTCATTTCAGGAGTGGGCTCTTCTCTCGATGTTCCACCTGTTGCAGCAGAGGTCATTGATGCAAACAATTGTTTAGTAACACCTGGGCTCATCAATACGCATCATCACTTGTATCAAAACCTGACGCGTGCGTACCCACCAATGACGAATGCGCCACTGTTTGGGTGGCTGCAAACGTTGTATCCGTTGTGGCGCGCTATCGACGAAGAAGCAGTTCATGTGAGTGCATGGGTTGGCCTTGCAGAACTTGCGCTTTCTGGTTGTACCACTTCAACAGATCACTTGTATTTGCATCCGCGCGGTGCAGGTGATTTGTTAACTGCAGAAATTGATGCGGCGAAAGATTTAGGAATGCGCTTTCACCCCACGCGTGGCTCAATGTCTTTGAGTGTGAAAGATGGTGGACTTCCACCAGACGATGTGGTGCAAGACGATGACGATATTTTGCGACTCTCTGCTGAAGCCGTAGCCAAACATCACGACCGTGCGCACGGTGCCATGGTGCGTATTGCACTTGCGCCATGTTCACCTTTTAGCGTGACCGAGCAACTCATGGTGCGTTCGGCCGAACTTGCCGAGCAACTTGATGTGCGTTTGCATACACACTTCGCCGAGAACAGCGAAGACGATGCATTTTCTATTGCAACTTTTGGGTGTCGGCCCATGGAGTATTTGGAACGAACTGGTTGGTGCACCAGCAGAACTTGGGTGGCGCACTGCGTGATGCCCAATGAAGATGAAGTGAAACGTTTGGGCGCTGCAGGAGTAGGTGCAGCACATTGCCCAAGCAGCAATCTCATTTTGGCGTCGGGCATCTCGCCAGTAGTCGACCTGCGTGCTGCAGGTGTGCATGTAGGTCTTGGTGTCGATGGCTCTTCGTCGGCCGACAGTGCGTCGTTGTGGCTAGAAGCCCGACAAGCAATGTTGCTAGCAAAATTGAAGAGTGGGGCACACGCCGGAACTGCACGCATGGCGTTAGAAGTAGCCACCATTGGTGGCGCAGGTTGCTTGGGTCGTTTAGGTGAAATTGGCGAAATTAGTGTTGGCGCCGTAGGTGACCTTGCCATTTGGCAACTCACCGGACCCGCCTTTGCTGGTGCCCTTGCCGACCCGATTGAAGCATGGCTGCGTTGCGGGCCACTCAGTGCACGCGACACCATTGTGCAGGGCAAAGCTGTCGTGCGCAATAAGGAACTGGTGAGCAGAAAAGTCGACAACATGTTGGGTACACACGCAACGATCTCACGACGCATTCAGAAACTCGCGTAGTGCTTCACGCCTTTTCCTCAGCTTCGGCGTTATTTTTGTAGCGGAGCTTGGCTATGAATTAGCCATTCCAACGTGACTGCCCAAAGCGGTAGCCCACACTGCGCACTGTTTGAATGAGGTTGGCATGTTCTTCGCCAAGCTTTGCGCGAAGTCGACGAATGTGCACATCAACTGTGCGTGCACCGCCGTAGTACTCATAGCCCCACACTCGCGACAACAAAATTTCGCGCGTGAATACTTTGCCCGGGTTCTGGGCAAGGAACTTCAACAGTTCGTATTCCATGTAGGTGAGGTCGAGGGGCTGACCTTCAAAAGTTGCCTGGTAGGTCTCGAGGTTCAAACTGAGACCCGCGTAGTCGATCATCTCGGCACGCACCACAGCACTCTCGGAATGTGTGAGATGGCGTAAGCGCGCCTCTAATTCGCGAGGATGAAACGGAGTAATGCAGAAGTCGTCGAAGTTTTCATCGCGCAATTCCAGTTGCCCAAGCTCAGCACCAGAAATGAGAACCAAGATGGGGCAAGCAAGAGCGTCACGTTTGCGCAATGCCCGGCAAAAGGCCCATGCCGATTCGGGGTTGTCTTCGCAGTTCACCACGGCACCCGCCCAACCCGTTGTGGGTTCGTGCTCTAATGCTTGTTCAGGCGACGACACAGCCTTCCAGCGGTACCCCGACATGTCGAGGGTGCGGGCAAGATCGGGGCTTGCCGGTTCGGGATATACAACGATGAATTCCATTATGAAATGAAGACCTACAACGACCGAAGGTAGCGGTTGAGCTCAAATGGAGTGACCTGTGTTTTATAGCCACGCCATTCTGAACGCTTATTACGCAGGAACCATTCAAAAATATGTTCGCCAAGTGCACTAGCAACAAGTTCAGAACGTTCCATAATGTCGAGAGCATCGGCAAGAGACTGTGGCAATTGTTCAATGCTCAATTTATTAAGGTCTGCATCGTTCATTTCGAACAGGTTTGCATCGGCTTCTGCAGGAAGTGTGTAACCCTGCTCAACGCCGCGCAGACCTGCTGCCAGAATCACAGAGAATGCAAGGTATGGGTTGGTAGCTGGGTCAGGCGAACGGTACTCAATACGCGTAGCCATGGCGTTACCTTTTTTCGGTACTGGCACACGGATGAGACCGCTGCGGTTATTGCGAGCCCACGAAATATGCACGGGCGCTTCAAAACCAGGAACGAGTCGCTTGTAGCTGTTCACCGTTTGGTTGGTGACTGCTGTAATTTCTGCGGCGTGGCGCAAGAGGCCTGCCATAAATGACTTTGCAGTAGGCGACAAGTTGTACGCATCTTTTTCGTCGTAGAACGCGTTTTCTTCACCTTTAAAGAGGGATAAATGCAAGTGCATGCCTGAACCCTGTACGCCTTCAAGTGGCTTTGGCATGAATGTGGCGTGCACGTTGTGCATTGCTGCAACCTCACGCACTGCAAGACGGAAGGTCATGATGCTGTCGGCCATGGTGAGTGCATCGGTATGACGTAAGTCGATTTCGTGTTGGCTTGGTGCGTCTTCGTGGAAACTGTATTCAACGGGGATGCCCATTGTTTCCAGTGTGCGAATGGTTTCTTTGCGCAATGAAGTGGCGATATCGGAAGTGGTGAGGTCGAAGAAACCACCTTCATCGAGTGGTTGAGGAAGTTCACCTTTTTGTGGAGGAGCAAAATAGAAATACTCAATGTCGGGCGCAATGTAAAACGCGTAGCCAAGTTTGACCGCTGCATCGAGGTTGCGCTTCAACACCTGGCGTGGGTCGGCATCGAATGGTGTGCCGTCGAGATTATGAATGTTGCAAAACACCCGTGCTTCAGTCCCCTTGGGGTCGGCCCACGGCAGCACCTCAAAAGTGTTGGGGTCGGGAATAGCGAGCACGTCGGCTTCTTGTACACGGCTAAAGCCTTCGATAGATGAGCCGTCGAAGGTCATTCCATCTTCAAGTGCATTTTCTAATTCGGCAGGGCTGATGGCAAATGACTTTAGGTTGCCCAATATGTCGGTGAACCACAGACGAACGAGGCGCACACCACGCTCTTCTACTGTGCGTAAAACATATTCTCGCTGTTGTTCGAGCATTTCTGACATCTCCTCAGTGTGCCTGTTTTTG
>JBIKNT010000009.1:0-16605 GCA_044358465.1 Ilumatobacteraceae bacterium | reverse complement strand
GAAATTTGAAGAAGTATCTATTGGGAGTCTCTTTCTACCCTTTTCCGAAGAAGTGCATTTTGGTGAGCGTGTCGGTCTCATTGGCCCCAACGGCACAGGCAAAACGCATTTGCTCAATGCGCTATTCGGCAAAGAAGAAGATTTGAGCGGAACCATTACCTTTGGCCCGCGCACTTCGGTGGGAATGTTTACCCAAATTAACGATCGGCCAGAGTTTCGAGGCCGCACCTGTATCGACATTGTTCGCGACAAGCTCGTTGAAGAAGAGAAGTCGATGCGAGCACTTGCGCGCTACGGGCTACGCAATAACGCACGCCAAGAGTTTCAAACTCTCTCTGGCGGGCAAAAGGCACGCTTAGAAATTTTGTCACTTGAACTTGCTGGCCACAATGTGTTGCTGCTCGATGAACCCACCGACAACCTCGACATCGAGTCGTCTGAAGCTCTTGAACGCGCACTCGATGGTTTTGAAGGAACAGTGATTGCTGTGAGCCACGACCGCACTTTTCTTGCACAGTTCGACCGCTTCATCATGATTACCGATGACGGCGCGGTATTTGCATTACCCGACTATGACGTTGCTATGACTGGCCTAGCCGCACCGGAACAACTTGCTCAAGTGCGATTAGCCAAACCGCTCACTGCGTCATAACTACGACCAGGTACCACCGCTACGCGTAAACACAGCAGCCTTACCTGCACCTTGGTTTGGCCCACCAGCAGCCAACGTGTTGCCGTCGGTAGAAAGTGAAACCGACCAACCAAAGTTGCCGCTAGCGGCTCCATTGTCGAGCGTGATGACTTGTTGTTCTTTCCATGCGGTTCCCGTACGAGCAAAGACAGATACAGAACCTTGATCGACATTTGCATTCACATCGTCACTAATGGCACCAACAGCAAGCGTGCTGCCATCGGCCGATAGCGCCACGGCGTAACCAAAAAGGTCACCGGCAGCTCCACCAGAGATATTTAGTGTTTTCTGCAGCGACCATGCACCACCGCTACGTGCGAAAACCGACACTGAACCTTCATCTTTATTGCCATTCACATCGGCATATACCGCACCAATAGCAAGGGTGTTGCCGTCGGCCGATACAGCCACTGAATAACCAAACCAATCTTCTGCACTGCCGTTTTCAGCAACAAGCACTTTTTCTTCCACCCAAGATTTTCCTGAACGGCCGTATACGGTGACCGAACCCTGATCTGCATTGCCGCTCACATCGTCGTACAACGCGCCAACTGCAAGAGTCTTACCGTCGGCCGACAACGCCACTGCGCCACCAAAGGAGTCGCCATCGGAAGCATCAGTCGGCGAAACAACATTTTGGCTACTGGCAACTTCCGCAGCAGCAGTTGTTGTTGTTGTTTCACCAGGAACGGTGGTCTCTACTGTTCCCGGTTCGGTACTTTGCGTTGGGTCCGTGGAATCGGTTACGCCTTCACCCACTGTGGTGCTTGAACCCGCCTGCCAGTCGAACAACGTGGTGCTGGGTGCATTTCCATTTTCGTCGAGAGTGGTGGTGACTTCGGCATTACGTGTACGGCTATCTCCTCCGCCACAAGCAGTAAGGATGCCAGCGAGTGTGAGCGTGGCACAAATGGCAATCATCACGGAGCGTTTGCGATGCTGAATCATGGTATTCCCCTGTCAATAAATCTCAGTTCAGACTAGATCCTTACGGCCCCTAGTGCTAGTCACCCCCGCTCTTGGCTTGCAGCCCTTAGCCTGAGGCAGTGATTTTGATTGATGCCCAAGGGTTAAAAGCCTCGCGGCCAAACCGGCCCCTCTTTGCCGATGTGTCATTGACCTTGAACGACGGCGACCGCGTTGGCGTGGTGGGGCTCAATGGCTGCGGTAAAAGCACCCTCTTGCGCATCATCAGTGGCGAGCTTGAGCCCGATGCCGGCGTGGTGCGTACTGGCCGTGGCGCTCGCATTGGCGTACTGCCTCAACTCCCCGTTCTCCCCAAAGGTTCCGTGCGTGACGCTGTTGGTGAAGGCTGGAAGGGCGAAGCGGCATTGCATCGCCTCGGCATGTCGGAGCTTCTCGATTCCCCCACCAATGAACTGTCTGGCGGACAACAAAAACGTGTTGCGCTTGCACAACTTCTTGTTGCCGAATGGGATGCTCTTATTTTGGATGAGCCCACTAACCACCTCGACCTCGATGCCATTGCATATTTAGAAGAATGGCTCGCCAACTTTTCTGGTGGTCTCATTTTGGTCACACACGACCGACACGTGCTCGACCATGTCACTACCAAAGTTTTAGAAATTGATCGCGGCAAGGCGTACTTGCATGTTCCTGCTGGAAAACATGCAGGCTCTGGTTACGCCGCATACCTTGCAGCTCGTATTGAACGCGAAGCGCAAGCCGCAACCGATGAACAAGTCCGCAAAAACTTAGCTACCAAAGAACTTGCGTGGTTGCGTCGTGGCGCACCTGCGCGTTCCACCAAACCAAAAGCACGAGTTGATGCAGCAAAAGCAATTGTGAGCGCACGCCCCGAAGCTGCAGCACGGCAAGGCGAGCTTGGTTTGTCGTTGGGCAGCCAACGACTCGGTTCTAAAGGTGTTGAACTCGATGCAGTGGGTTTCTCGTGGCCAGCACCAAGTAATTCGGCAGAAGGCGTACTAGTACTTTCTCCTTTCACGCACGAATTAGAGCCAGGCGACCGTTTAGGAATTGTTGGCCCGAACGGTGCGGGCAAAAGTACTCTGCTCGATCTCATTTCTGGCCGCCTCACTCCCACACAAGGCCGCATTGAAATTGGCCGCACCGTCAAAGTGGGTTACTACGACCAACTTGGCCGCGACCTCAATGTGAATCAGCGCGTACGCGATGCTGTTGCCGGCGACAAAGGCGCACCATCTGTTGAAGACAACAACCTCATGCGCCAGTTCTGGTTCGATGGCGATGCACAATTTGCACCCATTCACACCTTGTCGGGTGGCGAACGCCGTCGTCTACAACTTCTTCTCACACTTGTTGAACAACCCAATGTCTTACTTCTTGACGAACCCACCAACGACCTCGATCTCGATACATTGCGGGCACTTGAGGAATACCTCGACACGTGGCCAGGCATTGTTGTTGTGGTGAGTCACGACCGCGTATTTCTCGATCGCACTGTAATTGAAGTGCTTGCACTCGATGGCGTGGGTGGTGCAGCACTCGTGCGTGGCGGAGTTGCGGGTTGGTTGGAAAACCGAGGCAAGGTGCCAGCCGCACCACAAAAGTCGCACAAAGTTGTTCAACAGTCTGCAGAGAAAACAGCGCCAGCCGCTCCAAAGAAGTCAACAAAGAGCCCCAGCACATTGCGCAGGCTCATTGGTGAAGCCGAACGCAAAATGGAACAAGCAACAGCTAAACAAGATGCACTCACCATTGAACTCGCTTCAGCTGGCAACGACGTAGCACTTCTCACCAAGCTCAGCGAACAACTTGCGCAAACACAAGTTGCGGTTCAACAAGCAGAAGAACAGTGGATCTCTCTGGCGGCAGAGGCCGAGAGCATTGGTTTGTCACTCGATTAAAGACGAGCCCGACTATTCAGCGACGAAGCCGGCCCAAGCTTTCATATATTCCACGAACCCATCGGAGAGTCCTTCCGAATTCAACACTTCACGAGAAACTGGCGTGCGGCGCGGAATGAAAGCGGGGTCGGCTTTGTACATGTTGGGGTAATTGTGATGCAGAATCGCTGCACGCCCCAAAGCAACAATGTCGGCACCGGAAGATAAAGCAAACTCGGCATCGACAGGATCCATCATTTTTCCGGCTACAGCTAAGCGCACATCGCCACGCGGTAGCGCTGCAAAAATATCAATGAGTTTTTGCCCCACATAACCCTCGTCGCGTGCTTCTTTTTTCACATCCCATAACGACATGTCGATGATGTCAACTTTTTTGCTCGCCACCAGCCACGAATACACCTCACAAATTTCAGCAACCTTCATGCCAAATCGCTCTGGCGACAACCGCACAGCAACAGTGAAGTCGGGCCGACACCGCGTATAGATCCCATCAATAATATTCAAGAGCACGCGTGCTCTGTTTTCTAGAGACCCACCAAATTGATCGGTGCGCATATTGAGTTCACTCGACAAAAACTGACAGATGAGATACCCATGTGCGCCGTGCAACTCAACACCATCGAAACCTGCGTTATCGCATCGCACAGCAGCCGCAATGAAGTCTTCTATGACCTGTTCTACTTCTTCGGTGGTGAGTGCACGAGCTCCGGTTTCTGGGTCGTCCGATGCACTCACGGGTTGCGTTCCAATGAGTTTTTCAGGCGACCTGTTGCCGGCATGGTGCAGTTGCACAAAGGCCAAACTGCCTGACTTTTTGATGTCTGAAGCCAGCGTCCGCAACTCAGCAACGTGCTCTTTGCCAAAGCAACCGAGTTGCCCAGGGAACCCCTGGCCAACTTTTTGGACGTGGGCGGCACATGTCATAGTGAGCCCAAAACCGCCCTCGGCACGCATGGTGAGCCATTTTTTTTCGTCTTCCGACAACGTGCCGTCGTCGTGACTTTGCTGATTCGTGAGCGGGGCAAGCATGAAGCGATTCGGCATTGGCTTGCCGTGGAGAAAACTCACTTCATGAAAAAGACCTGATGTCTGATTACTCTTCGACAATCTCGGCCACCTGAATTACAGCAGAAATATTGGTGTAATTGGGCAAATCTGCCATTAAATCGGCCGTTACGGGCATTCCCATTGCGTTTTCAAATGCGGAAACCGTGGGGAAAATAAAATGTACCGCGGCTTCGTACGGACCAGAAACGCCCTTATCAATTTGTGCGCTCACCGGGTTCCACCCCTTCACCGCCATTGGCACATGCACGGTGCGGTAGTAGTTATGGTCGAAAGTTGACCCTTCGCTGGATGGGTACAAGACGCTTACTCTGATCATGGGTGAAAATGTACTACGAAAATTACCCCTACTTTTACGCCCCTTTTTGCCTCCCCCTTGCGAGGTATCCACGATCGGCGTGTTCGTTTGCAATACATTAAAAACTATGAAGAAGCGTGAACTCATCCAAGCCGTAGCCACCCATACCGATGTCGATAACAAGACAGCGGCCAAACTCGTAGAAGGCACCATTGACGTGATCCTCGCGAATGTCGCCAAGGGCGAGATCGTGAACATTTCAGGGTTCGCCAAATTTGCAAAAATCAAGCGTCCTGCTCGCATGGCGCGTAACCCAGCCACAGGTGAACAGATCAAAGTAAAGGCAAAGACCGTTGCAAAGATCACCGCACTCAAGGGCTTCAAAGACATCGCACTTGGCGTTGCTGCTGCACCAAAAGTGAACACAGTTCGCAAAGCTGCTCCAGCACCTGCAAAGAAAGCTCCTGCTAAAAAAGCACCAGCCAAAAAAGCTCCTGCTAAGAAAGCACCAGCTAAAAAAGTTGTAAAAAAGGCAGTTAAGAAAAAGTAATTTCCGTTTATAAAGCCGCGGGCCTACGTGTAACAACGTAAGCCCGCGGCTTTTTTATTTCTCTTTTTTCTTTTCGATGTAACGCTCTGTGTGTTGAGTACCTGGTGGGTCAACTGCCCACGTTGCGCCTTCTCCCCACGTGTCGCCATAAATGAGTTCCTTCATCGGCGCACGCCGCACTGGGCCGTGTTTGCCTGCGGGCTTTCCCAGCGTGATGGTTGCGGAAATTGCGGTGCCTTGCGGAATTTTCAAGAGTTCTCGCAACTCTTTTTCCACAAAGCCATGAAAGCCAGTGAGCACGCCGCCATAACCAAGCGCCCGAGCAGCGAGCAACAAGTTTTGACATGCCGGGTACACCGATGCACCTTCCTCTGGGTTGGGCTCACGATGGCGTACTAAGCACCCCAATACCAACACCGGAACATTGGGCATGTTCGTGACGTACTCATCCATTGTGCGCGCCATGCGCGCCTTCGGCGAATCTTCTCGCACTGCACTGCCCGCGTTGTACCCATCGTTCACACTTTTTTGCGACCACAGCATGCGTGCACCCTGGGCAATAAGGTTTTTCACTTCCAATGACCTTGCAGAATCGGTAAAGACCATGAAACGAAAACCTTGACGGTTGGAACCACTCGGCGCACGCGTTGCTGCAAACATGATGTCGCGCAATGCATCTTCGGGAATGGGTTCATTGGTATAGCGCCGAATAGAACGCGTTGTTGATAAACCTTCTAACAAAGAAATGTTGTGCAGAGATTGTTCACTAGTCATCGTTACCTACTTCGTTAAAAACTCTGAATTTCATCGAGTACTTCGGCTACTCGCACCGACTGCTCTGGCGAAACACGCCAACCGCTCTCGCCCATTATTAACTGGCTGACATCATTAACCATCACCTCAAAAGCGTTCACGGGTGCAAAGTGCTCTACTTCACCATTCAACACGAGAGTTGTGGCCTCATTCCATGAAGAAAATGCTTCACCCTCGCCCATGTGCACTTTCCCCAGTGATCCGCGCACCTCAAGTTCTTGTGAGGCAGGCAAATCAAATGAACTCGTTGCTCGCACAGCCGTAGCACCATTCACCACTGCAGCAACTTCTGTGGTGAGGTCAATTCCTGTTTCGCCAAGTTCCCTGTGAACACCGCCAAGTGCGCACACACCGGCGCCACCAGTGAGCGCCGCCCATGCATGCACTTGGTAACACCCCACATCGAGAAGTGCTCCACCACCCATCTGCGGGTTGAGGCGATAGTTGTTGGTCATGTCAGACATGAAAGTAAAACGTGACGTAATTGCTTCTACGTCACCTATTGCTCCACTGCGCACCACGTCAACCAAGCGCTGAAAACGTGGGTGCCATTGCGCCCACACCGCCTCAACCAGCATCACACCACATTCATTTGCCGTCGCAAACATCGAGCGCACTTCTTGTGCATTTAACCCCAGTGGTTTTTCACACAACACATGCTTGCCAGCACGTAACGACTTTTCTACCCATTCCAGGTGTTGGCTATTTGCCAGGCTGATATATACCCCTTGCACACGTGGGTCGGCCAGTAGCTCGTCGTAAGAGCCATAAACGTTTTCTGGTTCTAGTTGCGCTGAACGCGCCGCATCGCGGCTTGCCACCCCAAACAAGGTTGCGTGTTGTGCATCGTGAACCGCAGGCGCCATTCCCTTGCTTGCCACAAACCCGGCACCAAGAAAGCCCCAGCGCACTGTCATGGTTACAACTTACGCAATTGTGGCACCACTGGTAAGGCGTTATTACGTGCCGACTCTTCAGCAGCTTGCATAATGGCGACCACGTTGCGCGACTGCACAGCATTTACTTCCATCGGCGTACCGTTGTTCAGGTACTCCACAATGGAACGGTGAAATGCCAGCGTGTCGGGTGCGCTTACAGCAACTTCATGCACTGTTCCATCTTCATGATGAACGGTGAGCAGCGCCGGCAGGTCGGCAACGGCAGGTTCGCCTGCTGGGTTCCAGTTGCCCACTAAAGAACCTTTGGTGCCAAGCACATAGAACTTTGGCTTACGTGCCGCAGCAAGGTCGGAGTGAACGAACGTTGCTTGTTTGCCGCTCGTAAACGTGACCGTCACGTGAGCGTGGTCGGCGTTAGTGGCATGTGTCCACACACGCTTGTGATTTTGTCCACTCACATGGGCAACATCGTCAGGAATGATGTTGAGAATTTGGTCGAGGAAGTGACTTCCCCAGTCGAAAATTGCGCCACCAGAAACTTCAGCATTCGAATGCCAGTAGTCACATGGACGCGAGTACCCGCCTACAAAACTGTCGTAGTGGTAGACCTCACCAATTTCGCCCGAGCGAATCACTTCACGCATCGCCACAAAGTCGGCGTCGTATCTTCTGTTCTGATACACCACCAGCAGCAACTTCTTTGCTGCTGCGAGTTCCATGAGCTCATCGCATTCCGAGGCCAACAATGCCATCGGCTTTTCCAGCACCACGTGGATGCCTCGCGACAATGCTTCCTTAGCCCAGGCATAGTGGCTATTTGGCGGTGTCGAAACCACCACGAGATCGATGAGACCAGAATCGAGCATTGCAGTGGCGTCGCTAAATGGTGCCGCATTGGGGGCGAGCTCTAATGCTGCTTTCACGCGCTCGGGGTTGGTGTCGCACACTGCAGTGAGCTCGAGACCCGTCGTTCCCTGAACCGCCACATTGTGCTCGTGACCAATTGCTCCGTAGGCAAGAAGCCCGACCCGAATGTTGTTTTTCACCTAGGCGACATTAGCCACCCAAATCAGAGTTCTTCTGCTTCAGATCGTAAATGGATTACCCCTTTTTCATGATTTCCTTGAGGAGAACTACAGATTTTTCGTTCAACGGGTCGTAAGGGAAATACCGAGTAACGATTTTCACCACTTCGCTGTACTTGCTGATTTTCAGATGCCCGAGAAGCACCTCAATATCGTCTGCGTCGCGAAGCGCACGAGCCGCCCTCACCTTCATCGCCAGCAAATGCTCTGGCGGCGTCACAGATACACGCAGCGACGGCCTGTCGAATACGGGCGTGCCTCTCCCTGCTCTTCCCGACATGTAGCTAGAGGCTTGGTTGTTTAACCACGACTTCGGAAGGCCCAATTTCTTTGCTACCACCCATGCGGCTTCTAGTACTTCAGTATCGGGGGCAAATATTGCATCGACGTCACGCGTTGCTAAACGCGAATGAAAAGCCAGCACCATTGCCGCACCACCAAAAACATGCACTTCACCCACGACTCCACGCTTGGCACATTGTTCAGCTAGCAGTTCAAATGCCTGGTGCAGTTTTTCGTGACTGAGCAGTATCTCACTCATATATTTAGACGCCCTGGAGATCGTGGCGATCAATCATCACTCCGCGCCGACGCAAAGCAGCTGGGCAATGCACAAGTGCTTGTGCCCGGCCCGCCGCTAGAGAACTGACCCACCAAGCATTTTTGAGTGTTCGTGCATCGCTATTGACCCATTGAGGAGGCACTTCCCCAACGAGGACACACAGGTCTTCTGCGATACCAGCAAGCAGTGCATCGAAGCGAAGATCTCCCGTTGGTTTTGGCTCCCCAGAAACCAACACATTGACAAGCGCTGTTTCTTCGTGAGCACCGCGCATGAATTCAAAGACATAGCGCAACTTTTTCTTGTCGTCCTGCGCGGGTGATTGGGCAATATCGAGCGCAAGGTCGGCAATGCGATACAGCGACGAATCGGGTAACACAGAAAGCGACAATTGATGCCCTGTGGCTGCAAGCAAACGTTGCAACACGGGCAATGAAGGTTCGCGATTACCTGCTTCATAAGTAGCAATTGCCGACTGGCTCGTTCTGGCTAACTCGGCCACGGCGCTTTGACTCATGCCGGCTCGCAAACGGGCGGTGCGCAATAACTCTGCTGCAGTGGTAGAACTCATATACCTGATTGTATATATAACGTGTGACATAAAAGGCCAGCAAGTGGCTCCAGCCGGGAACCTCTCACTGACCTCGACGCAAGCCTACCGACGCATTTCCGCCGTGGGCATGTAGTGGCTACTCTTGAGTAACAAGCACAGGGGGAGCCATGTCAGATTCAGATCGACTGAAGCACGCGTACGGAAAAATCAACAAGGAGTACGGCTTCTCACTTGCTACTTGCCCGCCCGAAAAAGATGGCCCCATTTACATGGTGAACCTCATGAAGTATCACGAGGTTGCTCAATACGACGGGACCGATGCCGCGGCTACTCCTATTAGCGGTCGTGAAGCAGACGACAAATACAACCCCGCATCGGTGCTCAACAAAATTGGTGCCGACATGGTCTTTATTGGCGATGTCACTGGCAACTTCACCGGCGCAGAAGATTGGGACCGCATTGCCGTGGTTCGCTATGCAACACGTAAATCATTTATCGAAATGCAATCGCGCAAAGACTTCGGCGAGAAGCATGTGCACAAAAATGCAGGCATGCAACGCACTGTCATTGTGTGCTGCCGCCCAGAAGACACTTCTATCGACACACGTGAGCGCCCCGCCCCATCACTCGAGCTGCGCACTGTGGCAATGATTGTTCGTCAAACGCCACAACGTGACGCATCCTTTGCTGCACTTCCTGAAGCAGTGAACTTTGCGGCAGAAGGAACCATCGTGAGCGACGGCCGCATGTGGGACACCGTGCAGTTCATTCCTGTGCAGTCGGCCGATGAAGTTCCTGCCATTGCCGCCCGCATAGCCGATGCAGAGCCTGGCACTACCTATGTGATGGCAGTTCGCGTCACCCTCGATGCCTTCACCTCACGTTAAAACTCTCATGTTTTTAGAAATTGATCGCAGCAATATTCGCAAGTACCGCATCAACATCGGTGGTGCTTCCACCAGCCCAGCTTCTGGGCAAGTGGTGATGCGCATTGAACGTTTCGCGCTCACTTCAAACAACATCAGCTACGCACTCAGCGGCGACTTTCTCGATTACTGGGGCTTCTTTCCCACCGAAGAAGGCTGGGGCAGGCTTCCTGCCATGGGTTACGGCATAGTTACTGCTTCCGCGCATCCCGACATTGCTGTGGGTGGCCGTTACTTCGGCTTCTTCCCCGTAGGAGATGTTCACATTGTTGATGCTGAACCATCACGCACAGGTTTCAACGACAACGCGCCATATCGCGAAAAGCATGCAATGGCATACAGGTCTTTCGACAAGGTAGAACCAGCAAGTACAGATGCTCAAGTTATTTGGAACGAAGATGCCATTCTCATTTACCGCGGGCTCTTTCTTACGTCGTACCTTGCCGACGATTTCCTTGCCGACAAAAACTTTTACGATGCAACACAAGTCATTGTCACTAGTGCTTCCAGCAAAACATCTCTTGCCCTTGCCCACTGCTTGAAACTTCGTTCCAATATCACCTCAGTTGGGCTCACTTCTGCAAGCAACAAAGCATTTGTTGAGTCAACGGGCCTATACGACCAGGTGCTTTCATACGACGACATTGAAACCTTGCCCACGAACAAAGCAACTGTTGTAGTCGACATGGCCGGCAACACCCTTGTTGTAGGCCGCATTCATGAACACTTCGATACCCAGTTGAAATACTCCATGAGCATTGGCGCAACACATTGGGATAAGTCGGCATCTTCCACCAATATTCTTGGCCCGAAGCCACAGTTCTTCTTTGCGCCTGGTCAGTTAGTGAAACGCGGTAAAGAATGGGGCCGCGAGGTCATCAACGAACGTCTCGATACAGCGCTCAATATTTTCATAAACGATGCCCGCACATTCAGCACCATTCAATATGCGCAAGGCCCAACAGAGGTTGAACGCGTGTACAACGCGCTCATTAATGGAACCGTGCCGCCACAAGCAGGCAATATTTTAAGTATGTAGAAAAGCGTTACACCGGCAAGGTGTAACTGTTCTCCAACTCATCTTGTAGCACTGTTGCTCTGGTTCCCGACGTGTCAACCACAATCTCTTCGTCAAGAATGCGGGTGCGGAAACTCCAGCCTTCTGGCATTTTTAATCGTGAGCCAACATCTTTGAGGTTGCTTGCGTTGAGCGCTGGGTCAACCGCCACACAATATGCCTGCATGATGTAAGCAACTCCATCAGGGTTCACCAGTTCGTGCACTTCAGAACCAGCATCGAAGAAAAACACTGCCCCTCTGTTCACATGTCGCTCTGCATAAAACTTTGGCGATGGATCTTTACCAAGTTCAACAGTTGCAATACGACGCATAGTGAGGCCGTTGAAATCACGAACAACTGGTTCCACTAGTGCAACCTTCGAGCCAAACGCATCGAGACACCAGTAACGCGGGCCATTCAGCTTTACAAACACTGCGCCCATCTCTTTGGCAATGTCGTCGGCATTCAAGGTGTCCCACAAGTCTTGTGGGCAATCGTTAATGAGTTGCGTTCCGTACACCTCGGCCACTAGGCCTTCTTCACGCAAGAAAACCGCAAGCACTTCCCCGTAGCGCACACCGCGCATGTTGTTATGCACTCGTTCTGGCTTTGCTACTTGCGACATATGACCCCCACGTGAAACTTGTAAACAGTGTAGTCAGTAGCACTAGGTCGGTATGAGAGAAATTGTCTCGCCAGAAGTTGCAGCTGTGTACTACCGACTCAATATGCCTCAAAAAATTCGTCCCAAAAAGCAGGTGGTTGTTCCCCCGGCAGAACAGAGGGTGCTCAAAGGAACTTTTGCTGGCCTGGATCTTCTTCGCGATCTCGAAGAAGAAAAGCGAATTGAGCGCGGGCGCGATATTCGATAATTTTGAACCGCTAAAATTTGTCCTTCTCAGAACCACTACTATTTCCCCAAGCATTACTACAGGGGGAAACATGTCATCAGAACTTCGCGGCTTAGCAGGTAAACGAGTACTCATCACAGGAGGCGGAAAAGGCCAAGGTGCAAACCACGCTCGCGCATTTGCCGCCGCGGGTTGCGATGTGGCCGTGCTCGACATTGACCACGACATCAACAACATTTACCCACTCTCCACAGCGGCAATGATTGCCGAGACCGTTAAAGAAATTGAATCTTGTGGCCGCCAAGCGGTGGGCGTTGTAGCCGACCTTCGCGACGAACTCGCGGTGAAGAAAGCTGTCGATGAAGTCATCGGCCGCCTTGGCCAAATCGACATTGTGGTCAACAACGCCGGCATAGCCGCTCTCGACACCATTCACGACATGCGCTCCGACGTCATGAACGCAGTGATCGACACCAACTTGAAAGGCGCAATGCATGTTGCCAAATACACAGTTGGCCCCATGATTGGCCGTTATCTCAACGGAGAAGAATCGGGAAAAATCATCAATATCGCATCAGCTGTTGTTGGCTCAGGTCACGCCATGTTGTCGCATTACGTTGCAGCAAAGCACGGCGTTGTTGGCCTTACATCGGCATGGGCAATGGAACTCAGCGAATTCAATATCAATGTGAACGCTGTTTGTCCAGGAACCATTGAGCCAGGCGCTGGCAGAGGGTCGGGAATGGTGCAAGGACTTTCGGGTGCAATGGATATGCCACCGATGGAGGCATATGAAACATTCTCAGCCCAAGGCAACATGCCGGGCAATAAGTGGCGATGCACGGTTCAAGACATCACCGACATGGTTCTCTTTTTAGCGTCAGACAATGCTCGCGTCATAACTGGTGCAATTATCCCTGTTGACGGCGGCCAGATGGCTAAGTAGCGCGCCGAGTGCAGCACCAAAAACTCTCTACCTGATACCGGAAAACAGCACTAGTCTCCACAGATGGACAATGTTAAAAAATTGGTGGCACCAGTAGTTGTTTTAGCGGTGTCGTTCGCAGTCTTTATTATGAGTTTTGCTCGTTTATAACTGAGCCGAATTACTCATCTTTCAAATTATCAATACCATTGCCAATAGCCATAAAGGTAGGAGCCCAGAGTCCGATAAAGATTCCGAACCGCTCACCAGATGCACCTGCATCGCCCGACTCGGTTCCACCTTGGGTGAACCAAATCACAATGCTCGCAATAACCGACAAGAATCCAAGCGCATAAGAAAGATTCGCGCTGTAACCAAATGATTTCAGTTTCCTGAGCATCAAGAACTCCTTAGAAAAGTCTGACAGGAATTGCCGAACACTCGCAACGTAGTACGAATGCGGTCGCAGATGTGGCTCTAGCTCGTAGTTTTCAATATTTAAAGGAAATTATTACTTTTTGCTCCCTAAACCCGAGCGAATCGGTCGGCTTCGTCACCAAAGCGCTGGCAAATTTCACTCGTCACTGATGGACGTGTTCGCGCAATGGCAGCATCGAGGTCGTCCGGGGAAATATACGAGGGCTCGATGCCTTCACGTATGCGATCAAAGGCTGCAGCGGCTGCTCGTTGGGCTGCTAATTCCACGTCGCCTGGCGTATAACCATCGGTGTTAACAGCAAGTTTTTCAATATCGGCGCCACGATGATCGAGCGACGCCAACGATGCAGTCCACAACGCGCGGCGGGCAATAAGGTCAGGTGGCCCAATAGGAATCACCAAGTCGAATCTGCCCGGGCGCAGTACGGCAGAGTCAATATCACCAACAAAATTTGTGGCACAAACCAATAGATGACCTGGCGCCGAACGATAGAGCGGAATCATTTTCAAAAGTTCGTTTACTACACCCTTTGTTGAGGGATTCTTTTCCCTCGCAGATGCAATTTCGTCAAATTCATCAATGAAAACAACTGCATGATCGAGTTGCAAGAGATCATTCATCGCTGTGCGAAGTTCTGCGGACATTGAATCATTTCCACTCTCCAATTTGGAGGGCAATAACTCAATAAAGGGCCAACCCAAGCGTCCGGCAATCGCCTTTGCAAAAGTGGTTTTGCCGGTGCCTGGGGGCCCGAAAAGCAACACAGTTGCAGGAGCCTTCACGCCAACTTTTTCTGCAGTAGTCGGGTCAGCTAACGGCGCTACTACGCGCCCAGCGATGATTTTCTTTTCTTCGTTCATGCCAGCGACGCGATCCCACAATGAAGCAGAAAGAATTTCCCCGCCATATTGATCAACAATGCGCATTGCGGTAGGTGCAATTGGCTCGAGTTTCTCGTACAGCACGAGATCATGTATCCCAGTAAATCCACGATTCACAAGTGCTGTTTCTCCAGCTTGAGAGCTTGATAGCAATGCAGAGATTTTACGAACACCCCTATGCATCAAATTTTCTTCAAGCCGTTGAAGCATGGAAGACCCCAGCCCCTGATGCCGCCATGCCGGGTCAATCGTTACAACATTGATCCAAGCATCATCGGCAACAGTGCGCGCTTGGATCACCCCAACTATTTGGTCGCCAAGCAGAGCAACTACTCCTGGAGCACCCGAGGAGACATCATTAACAAACTGCGCAATATCGGCCGGCTTGGTATCGGCAAGAGATCTGCATTCCTCAAGCAATCGCACAGCAGGACCAATATCTGAAAGAAGCAAATCACGAATAATTACGCTCATACATCAGTGTTTATCACCAAAAGCAACACCGTGTCGCACCCTCTTCCATCAGCCCGGCAGGTTAAAGTTCAGGGGTGAACATCGTCTCGCTTTTGCCTTCTACTACTGAAATCATCTTTGATCTTGGCCTGGAAGACCAACTCAGGGGTGTCACTGTTGAATGTAATTGGCCATCAGGGGCGCGAACAGGCCGCGAAATTGTGGTTGATACGTTCACAAAACCTGGCATGACTCCCGGCGACATTGACACAATTGTCAAAGATCGCATGGCTGCCGGCCTCGATCTCTACAACCTCGACGACGACGCGCTTGCCCGCTGCGCCCCCGACCTCATCTTGAGCCAAGACCTCTGTCGTGTTTGTGCGGTGGCCAGTGGCGACGTTGATGCAGCAATTGCCCGACTCCGCTGTGATGCAACAGTTCTTCAAATTGACCCACAAAACCTGCTCGAGGTAATTGAGTCAATTAACACCATTGCGCATGCAGCGGGTGTTCCTCATCGCGGGCTAGCTCTTACTCAAGCACTTCATGAACGCCTCCTCGCCGTTTCAGAAAACGTCAAAGGAAAGACTCGCCCACCAGTATTCGTCCTTGAATGGATTGACCCGCCGTTTGGAGCTGGCCATTGGGTACCCGACATCATTGCTGCAGCAGGAGGCGATCCGGTCCTCTGCCGACCAGGCCAACGTTCCGTGCAAACCACTTGGCAAGAAATTACCGCAGCTGCCCCCGATGTGGTCATTGTTGCACCATGCGGATTCAACCTTGATGGCGCAGCAGAGCAGGCGCAATCTATTGAGCATCTACTTCCTTCCTCGGCATCAGTATGGGCAATTGACGCAGATTCCGTCATGGTGCGTCCAGGGCCGCGCCTCCTTGATGGCGTTGAAGCGATTGCTGCAATGCTCCACAACAATGCTCCTGACAGCGACGTACTACGCAGAATCCGTTAAAGATTTTTCACTGCGGCTGTAGCGCCACCACATTGAAGACCCCACAACGATGGGCGAAAACCAAGTGAGCGAGCGATACAAGAGAGTTGTTCCCATTGCATCAATGGTGCTCACCCCTGCCCTCTCGAGCAATGCAATCAAACCCAGTTCGGCAAGGCCAGTGCCACCAGGAATGGGTGACAGCGCTATGACTACGCGCACGAGTGAAAATGCAACGAGAGCTTCCCAGAGAGTGAGACCCTGCACTTCAAAGACCACTGCTGAGGTCCATAGACAAGTAAATCCTGCTGCCAAAGTACCTACAGAAGAAGCAAAGATCACTAGCCATCTTTTCCGTAAGAGTGCAATGAGACCCACCCGCATCTCTGCAGAGAATGCAAGTGGCTGTGTGCGTTCCACGCCTGCCCTGATACGAACAAACCGTTGGGAAATTTTGCGCAGCAAAAAACCTCTCAGCCAGGCAGAAAACCTTCCCACGAGTAAAAACACTTTCGCGGACCGCAATGCCATCCACCAAAAAACTAACGAAAACAAAATGATTGGTACGCCAACCAACACAGCTAGGGCTTGAGGAGAAGTTGCTGTTCCTCTAATCACCGGAATCGAAAGAAGCACAACGGGTAGACCCCAAGTAGAAAATGAAGGAACAACCGCAGTTGCAATAATTGACGATGCAATAGAAATGTGAGCGACTCCCCACCGAGTAAACATATGAATACGCATTCCGGTAC
>JBIKNT010000116.1:0-5273 GCA_044358465.1 Ilumatobacteraceae bacterium | reverse complement strand
CGTCTATGACATTGGCGATGGGGCAGATGTGCTCATCAACCCTGTTGTGGTCGAGTCAAGCGGCGAATGGGTATATGAAGAAGGTTGCCTGTCTATTCCTGGTCTCTATGTCGAGATGGTTCGACCCAAAGAGATTCTGCTCAAAGGCATCAATATCGACGGCGAAGAAGTAACAGTTGAAGCCGATGAACTCTTGTCGCGGCTTTTTCAGCACGAACTCGATCACCTCAACGGTGTTTTGATGTTTGAGCGCATGACCCCAGATCAGCGAACAGAAGCGTTGGCTGAGTATCGACGTTTAACAGAATCTCTCGAGAGTGCTTCTGGAGTGCGAGAGAAATCTAAAGGCCAAGAGCCCAAGGTCATCAAACTGAAGTAGGAATCATCGCAGCACAACTGGTACCCGCGCCTTCTGGGCCTACTGAACGTGTCATCTTTTTTGGTACTCCAGAAATCTCGAGCGAAGTTCTTGTGTTGCTCATTGAGAATGGCATACGTATTGAAACTGTTGTCACGCGCCCCGACAAGCGGCGCGGACGTGGTTCTGAAACTTCGCCTTCACCTGTGAAGGCAACAGCGGCCCGTTTCAACATCCCATGTTTCGACTCCATCGACGCGGTGCTAGCTCATCTCTACAACCAAGAATCTTTAGTTGGCGTCACCGGTGTAGTGGTTGCGTACGGGCGCATTTTGAAAGATCCGCTCATCTCCCTCATTCCACTCGTCAATCTGCATTTTTCATTGCTTCCTCGCTGGCGTGGAGCTGCGCCTGTAGAACGTGCCATTTTGTGTGGTGATGCAACAACTGGATCCAGCATCATGCAAATAGAAGAGGGGCTCGACACCGGCGGCGTTTACGCAGTAGAGGAAGTGGACATTTTCTCTCATGAGAGCGCTGATGAGTTGCGATCACGACTCGGAGTAGTGGGATCACACCAGCTGGTGCAACTGTTGCGCTATGGGTTTCCACAGCCTGCACCGCAAAAGGGTGAGCCAGTACATGCCGAGAAGATCTCTCCAGTTGAGCTGCAAATACATTGGAGCCAGCCCGCAATCAATGCACAGCGACAAGTACGTGTGGGTGGGGCATTTACTTACTTTCGCAATGCGCGCGTAAAAGTTCTCGATGCACGCGTGCACAACGATGATGCCGAGAATACTGTCGACACCAGTTTTGCTACTGGGGCAATAGTGCAACTGCGTAAAGAGGGGGTTGTGGTGCAAACGAGCAATGGTCAACTCCTCGTTTCGCAAGTGCAAGCTGAAAGCAAAAAACCTATGCTGGCCAGAGATTGGGCGAACGGGCTACGGGTTGCTGTCGGCGATCATTTTGAGTTCGTTACTTCTTCTCCAAATAAGGATGTTCCATGACAACCCAGTGGCAGGCAAAAGTTCTCACCGTCAGCGATGGCGTGTCTACTGGTCATCGTGAAGATCTCTCTGGGCGTGCACTCGTCGCCTTCCTCGAAGAGCATGGGTTCATGGTCGTAGAACATGCTTTGTGTGCCGATGGGGAAGACACGGTCTTTGCGCAACTCTTAGCAATGACCAGTGAATTTTCCGGTCTCGTTGTATCCACTGGCGGAACAGGGTTCTCGCCTCGAGACGAAACTCCAGAGGGTGCGCTTCGTGTCATTACGCGGGTGGCCCCAGGTTTGTCAGAAGCAATGCGGGCAGTGAACCCATTGGGGAGACTCTCGCGTGGAGTTGCCGGAATAGTGGGGCAGTGCATTGTGGTCACCACACCAGGCAGCCCCAAAGGCTGCGTTGAGCAGCTCGGCGCCATTATCGACGTGCTCCCGCATGCTCTTGCTTTGCTGTGTGAAACCCCAACGCAGCACTGAGCGCAATAATCCCGAGGCATCCATAACGTGTTCTCGTAAGATGCAAGGGTGCTTCGCCTCGTCTTGCCTAAAGGTTCATTAGAAAAAGCAACCCTCGAACTCTTCGAGGCTGCCGATCTCACCGTCATCCGTTCGTCTTCGGTCGACTATCGCGCATCTATCGATGACCCCCGCGTTGTTGAGGTGCGTATCTTGCGTCCTCAAGAAATCCCGGTGTACGTCGCTGAAGGACTTTTCGACCTTGGTATTACGGGTCGCGACTGGGTGGAAGAAACAAGTAGCACCGTGCACAGTTTGGGTGAACTGCAATATTCAAAAGCAACCAGCAATCCCGTGCGTGTTGTTGTTGCCGTCGACGGAAACTCTGCAGTGCAACGTACGGAAGATTTGCCAGCAGGTGTGCGCGTTGCCAGTGAATATCCCGAAATGACCAAGCGTTACTTTGCTGCCAAAGGCATACAAGCCGATGTTCGGTTGTCGTATGGAGCAAGTGAAGCAAAAATTCCCGACATTGCCGATTGTGTTGTTGACATTACAGAAACAGGCAGGGCGCTCCGTGCGGCCGGACTGCGCATTATCGACACCATTCTCACCAGTTATACCGAGCTCATTGCTCACCCGGCTTCTTGGGCTAATCCAGAGAAGCGTCACGCAATGGAACAACTCCACACCTTGCTCATCGGAACATTGGAAGCTCGTGGGCAAGTACTTGTGAAGCTCAACGTCAGCGAAGCAAGTTTTGAAAAAGTGTTGAAAGTATTGCCATCAGCCAAGTCACCAACAGTGAGCCGTTTAGCTTCTGGCGATTACGCCATTGAGTCTGTAGTGCAAAAGCGCACCATCAATACAGTCATTCCTGCTCTCAAAGATGCAGGTGCCAGCGACATTCTTGAAATTCCCATTTCTAAAATCATTCACTAGTCAATGGGAACATTTGCCGCAACCGATGCCCCTTTTGTTGAGGGGGTGCTTTCTGGCCTCGTTGTCGAGTTCGATTCGCCGGCGGGTCTTGGTTATATCGACTCTGTCAGCGGCGATCGCTATCTCTTTCACTGCATTGCCATTGCCGATGGTTCACGCGAGATCACAGTGGGCCAAAAGGTGCTTTTCGAAATTGTCATGCGCTTCGATAAATCCGAAGCCTGGAATATTCAGAAAAACGATTAGGCCGTTTCCTCTTCTTCTTTCAACATTGCGTCTTTAATTTGCACAAAGGCAATACGAATATTGTCGAGGGCCAACTTCAAAGTTGCTTCCTCGTCTCCGAGGCGACCTTCAAGACCCTCCACTAAGCACGCCACAGCGTCAATAGCGAGAGCGGCCTCAAAAAGGCGGGGAGGTTGGGCAGAGAGGTGAATGGCGGCGAGTTCATACAGGCCCATCACATGGTTCACCACGACGATTTCGGCAGGAATCTCGGCTAAACGCTGGCGGGTCTCGGCTAAGGCTTCGGCTGCTTCTGAGATGTCGATTTCTGATTCTTGGGGGTTGGTGCTGTTGTTGGGCATATTCACGGTGGTGACGGTACATGGCAAAAGAGGTTGAAGGCAGCATTTTGGCGGTAGTCTTTCCAGCAATACATCGGCAAAAGTGGGTTCGCCCCACCCAGCCACCCCGTTAGCGGGAGTGCGTCTGGGTCCCGTTGCACGTGCTGCGTGCTGCGCGACCTCGCGTGCCCCTTGTAACGGTTATCCAGGTTTATTGGGCAATCGAAAGGGAGAGCCACTTGCACAGGAGTGAACGGCCATAGCTACGGCGACGAACGAACCACGGTACAACGATCGCATTCGGGCACGAGAAGTACGTCTCATCGACGCACAAGGCAGCCAGTTGGGTATCAAAACCCTTCCAGAAGCCCTCGAACTTGCCAGGCAGTCCGACCTCGACTTAGTTGAGGTTGCACCGCTTGCAACACCGCCCGTATGTCGCATTATGGACTACGGAAAGTTCCGCTACGAAGAAGCACAAAAGGCAAAAGAGTCGAGAAAAAAGACCACGCAGGTCACCATCAAGGAAGTGAAGCTTCGCCCAAAAATTGGTAAGGGCGACTTCGATACCAAGGTGCGTCACATGCATGACTTTTTGGAAGACGGACACAAGGTAAAAGTCACTTTGCAATTCAGGGGCCGCGAAATGGCTCACCCTGAGTTGGGGTCCCGATTGCTCGACAATGTCATTGAACAGTTAGGCGAGAGAGTCCGTGTAGAGACCCAAGCCCGACTCGAAGGACGAAATATGACCATGGTGTTGTCTTCAGAAAAAAAAGTAGTGAAAAAGGCAGATGAGAAACCCGCTGTCAAACCCTCAGAGAAGCCAAAAGTAGTTGCCGAAGCGGTCCCAGTACCAGCGGCTACGACACCAGAAGTTGAAGTAAGTGTTACCGAGTCAGGAGAAGTACATGCCGAAAATGAAAACTAGCAAGACGGCGTCAAAGCGCTTTCGCAAAACAGGTACAGGCAAACTGCGTCGTCAGCAAGCCATGCGTCAGCACTTGTTTGAGAAAAAGTCATCAAAGCGCACACGTGCATTAGCAGGAACAGTCGATGTGCACTCAGGTGATGTGAAGCGTATTAAGCGCCTCCTCGCCGAAAGATAATCATCCACCGTTGTCAACAAGTTGTTTAAAGAAAGTTAAAGGAGAACCACTATGGCCCGCGTAAAACGCGCCGTTAATGCTCGTAAGAGTCGCAAGCAGACTCTCGAGCGTGCAAAAGGTTATTACGGTAACAAGAGTCGTTCGGCTCGTGCTGCCAATGAGCAGGTAATGAAGTCTGGGCAGTACGCCTTTCGTGACCGCCGTGCAAAGAAAGGCGAATTTCGTCGCCTCTGGATCCAACGCATCAATGCTGGCTGCCGTATCTACGACATGAGCTACAGCCAGTTCATCGCTGGTCTCAATGCTGCAAACATCGAAGTCGATCGCAAGATCTTGGCCGATATGGCTGTTCACGACATCGACTCGTTTGGCCGTTTGGTGCAAGCCGCAAAGGCAGCACTCGGCTGAACCAGCCCCGTGTAAGTTTTACGAGCACCCCAGTTCGTCGGCTACGCCAATTGCTCTCTGAGCGAAAGGAACGCTACGAATCGGGGTGCTTCGTTGTTGAAGGGCCCACTTTGGTGCAGGCCGCTCTCGACGCTGGACTCGAACTCATTGAGCAGTTCGTCTGCGAAGGATCTCGTCCTTGTGTGGCTCCTGGTGAAGTGCATTTCATTAGCCAAAACACGCTGGAGCGAGTTTCAACAACCGTGACTCCTCAAAAGGTGCTTGGGGTATTTGCGATGCAGACCCCAGACCTTTCTGCCTTGGTGGCAATGTCGCCAATGCATTCTTCGGAAGCGCAATGGATCCTTGTTGCCGATCGAGTAGCCGACCCCGGAAACCTCGGCACCATGATCCGCAGCGCTGTTGCTGCAGGTGCAAGTGCCATT
>JBIKNT010000115.1:0-5281 GCA_044358465.1 Ilumatobacteraceae bacterium | reverse complement strand
CTCCCCCGACATGCTTGGTTCATTGGTGTATGCAGGAGGTCTGGCCATTGAAGAAGCCCTCGACATCGTCGGTATTGATGGCAAACGCGTTGGCGACGAATTGCAGAACATTGGTTATGCCGGAAGCACACCCTGTCCAGGCGAAGTTCCGCACGCATTTGTTGAGATACATATTGAGCAGGGTCCCGTTTTAGAAGCAGAAGGATTCACTCTCGGAGCCGTCACGAGCGTTCAAGGCATCTCATGGCAGGAAGTAACCATCGAAGGTCAAAGCAACCATGCAGGCACAACACCAATGAACTTGCGGCACGACCCCGCCTACGTTGCGGCCATGCTTACTGTGTATTTGCGAGAAATTGCAGAACGTTTCGGAGAAGACCAGGTGTGCACAGTGGGAAAAATTGATCTGCACCCCAACCTCGTCAATGTGATTCCATCCCGAGCAACACTCACTCTCGACATGCGAAATACCGACGAAGACAGCCTTGTCGATGCCGAGCGCCTGCTCGATACGTTCTGTTTTCAGTTGGAACAAGACGAAGGTGTTTCTATTTCCAAGAGAACATTGGCTCGATTTGAACCTGTGCAATTCGATGAAAGAGTGATTGAGATTGTTGAGCGTCATTGCCTAACTTCTGGCAAGCGTGTGCGCAGGCTTCCGTCGGGCGCTGGCCACGATGCCCAAATGCTGGCCCGTGTATGCCCATCAGCGATGATTTTCGTACCTAGCCAACGAGGCATTTCTCACAATCCAGCAGAACACACTGATGTGGATGATCTGGTGACCGGTGCAAATGTCCTATTGCAGGTGATGCTGGAATTAGCCGATACTGTTTTCTCATGAGCAGAATCATCACGGTCGGCGCTGCGCAGTTGGGGCCTATACAAAAGGAACACACCAAGACCTCCGCCGTTGATCGCCTCATCGCGCTGATGCGTCAGGCAAGTGCAAACGGTTGTGATCTTGTGGTCTTTCCCGAACTGGCACTCACCACCTTTTTCCCGCGATGGTTTGTCGACGACATCACCGAGGCCGACCATTGGTACGAAACCTCAATGCCCTCGCCAGAAACTCAACCCGTCTTCGATGAGGCTCGTCGCCTGTCAATTGGTTTTTCACTTGGTTACGCGGAACTCACCCCAGACGGACACAGATTCAACACTCAAATCTTGGTAGAGAAAGACGGATCCGTTGTAGCGAAGTATCACAAGGTGCACATTCCTGGGCATGAACACCACGAACCCGACCGCCCTTTTCAACACGCCGAGCGCTACTACTTCGAACCAGGCCCGGAAGGCTTCGGTGTATGGAAGGCATTTGGCGCACGTGTCGGGATGATGATTTGCAACGACAGGCGTTGGCCAGAGACGTACCGGGTGATGGGGTTAAAGGGTGTGGAAATGATTCTGTGTGGCTACAACACCCCTATCCACTATGTGCCAGACCCCAGCCAAGACATTCTTCAGGGCTTCCACAATGCCCTTGTGATGCAATCGGGTGCCTATCAAAATGGAACGTGGGTAGTGGGCGTTGCCAAAGGCGGCGTCGAAGAAGGCGTCGATTCCCTGGGTCAAACCTGCATTGTTGCTCCATCGGGCCAGATTGTGGCCCAGGCCTACACCACAGGCGATGAACTGGTGGTGGCCAGATGCGACCTCGACTGGTGCAGTAAATACAAAGAAACACTCTTCAATTTCGATAAATACCGTCGCCCCGAGGTTTATGGCTCAATAACGGCCCAAAAAGGTGTCATTTTCGAGGATTAACGCTCCCGAAACGAAATGAACTACCGCTTTCCCCCATCCTTTGACAAAATGTAAAGAACAAGGGGCGCGTATGACATCTTTACCAATCACTCCAAACGAGGCCGATTACTGGAACACCACATCGCGTGTGCCTCTCACTGTCAATGGCGTTCAGGTCACGGTGAGTTCGCGTCACCCACATTTGTTATCGGCCTTGCGCGAGGAACTCAATGTCACGTCGGCAAAAGACGGTTGTTCGCCATCTGGACAATGCGGTTGCTGCACTGTGCTCATCGATGGCAAGGCCGTCGTGAGCTGCCAGCAGTCTGTTGAAAAAGTACGCGATGCAAATGTGGTGACTCTTGAGGGCATCGATGAGGGTGAAAGAAAAACATACTCCGACGCTTTCACAGCATGCGGTGGGCTTCAATGTGGTTTTTGCATTCCTGGCATTGTGGTGCGCGCAAAAGCGCAAGTCGATAAAAAAGGTGCAGGCCTGAAGCGGGAAGACATGGCACGTCACCTCGGTGCACACCTGTGCCGGTGTACTGGATACGTCAAGGTACTCGATGCAATTGAGAGTGTCGCAAAGGGAACCATTCCCCCACCACTCATCTCTGGTGGAGTGGGAAGCAACGGACCAAAGTACGAAGGTGAATCATTGACTCTCGGTGATCGTGGATATGTCGACGACATTCGTATTCCAGGAATGCTGCATGCCGCTTTACATCTCACGTCACATGCACGCGCAAAAGTTCTTAATATCAGCACGAAACGAGCACTTGAGTCCTCTGGTGTTCGCGCTGTCTTTACTGCAAGTGATATTCCTGGTGAGACTTACGTCGGCATTATTTATAAAGACTGGCCAGTCATGATCCCCGTTGGCGGTCTGACGTCGTATGCCGGTGATGTTTTAGCAATTGTTGTTGCCGAGACACGTGAAGAGGCTCGTATAGCTGCCGAGCTCATCGATATTGATTACGAAGCGATGCAGCCCATCACCGATCCGGCTGTTGCCATTGCATCAACAGATATCGCTGTATGGAATACCCAAAACAACATTCTGAGCACAAGCACCTACAGCCGAGGCGATACTGAGATTGGCCTAAAAACTGCAAAACATGTCGTGAGTGAAACATTCATTACACAACGCATTGAACATGCATTTCTCGAACCGGAAAGTACTCTCGCAGTTCCCAGCCGCATGGGTAACGAACGCAAGCTACATGTGTACTCAGGTGGTCAAGGTGTATGGGACGACCGAAACGACATCGCGCGTGTTTTGAACATGACAAATGACGTCGTCACAGTAGAACTGGTGTCAAATGGCGGAGCCTTTGGCGGCAAAGAAGACATGAGCAACCAGGCACACGCTGCACTTGCTGCATGGCTACTCGATGTTCCTGTGAAGTGCACCTTGAGTCGTGAGGAAAGCTTTCGCATGCATGCGAAGCGGCACCCCATCACTATGCACTACGAAGCCGGCTGTGATGAGAACGGAAAACTTGTTGCATTACGCGTGCGCGCACTCGGCGATTCCGGCGCTTATGCCAGTGTGGGAATGAAGGTGATGGAACGTATGGCAGGTCACGCCAGTGGGCCCTATTTCGTTCCCAATATTGATGTTGAGGCAATTGCCGCTCGAACGAATAACCCTGTGTGCGGAGCATTTCGCGGGTTCGGAGCGAACCAGGCGCAGTTTGCTATGGAAGGTGTTCTCGATCGTTTAGCAGCACAAGTGGGCATCTCAGGCTGGGACATTCGCAAAGCCAATGTCATTCAGCCCGGCATGGTCTGGGGTCCTGGTCAAATCATGGACGATGGTTGTCTTGGCGCAGAACTTTGTCTCGACGAAGTTCGTGATTCATACAACACAGCCGTGAAGGAAGGAAAAGCAGTTGGCCTTGGTTTGGGGCTGAAGAACTCTGGTCTTGGCAACGGTTTCAAAGAAATCACCAAGGCAGTTGTTCGTTTCTGTTCCGACGGAACTGTTGAGGTGCGACACGGCTGGACCGAGATGGGTCAAGGCATTCACACTGTTGCCCTTCAAGTTGCCGTGGAAGAGCTGGGTATCGACCCACAACGCATCAAGGTCATTGTCGACACCACACGCGAGCTCGGACTAGGGCAAACGACTGGTTCGCGCGGCACGCTTATGGGTGCAGGGGCTGTGAAGGCTGCTTGTGAAGCTGCACGTGCAGCAAACTGCGCAATTGACACTGATCACGTTGGCGAGTACCGCGTCGATTGGACCACGAAATTGGGCGAACCCGGTGTTGATAACCCCATCATCCACTCCACCTTCGGTTACGCCGCTCAAGTTGTAGTGATGGACCGCACAACCGGAGCAATTGAACGAGTGATTGCTGCTCACGACGTGGGCCGCGCCGTTAACCCCATGTTGTGTGAAGGGCAAATTGAAGGCAGTGTGCACATGGGTCTTGGTTACGCTCTATCGGAACAGTTTCCTAGCGACCCCGACACAGCGTTCCCTACGAATACCACTTTGCGATCACTAGGCATTTTGCGCCCGAAAGATATTCCGCCTATTGAAGTAACCCTCGTTGAGTCACCACAGCCCAACTCCCCTTACGGCATTAAGGGTGTCGGGGAAATTGGCCTTGTTCCTACCGCTGGAGCCGTTGCTGAAGCATTACGCAACGTAGACGGTTTATGGCGCAATACGTTGCCCATGAAGCCAAAGGGCAGAGATGACGACTAACACGTACACCACAACAGGTCTTGTGTGTGCTCATCATCACCTCTATAGCTCTCTTGCGCGAGGCATGCCCGCACCGAAAGTTGCTCCGCATCACTTTCTTTCGGTTTTGGAGAATGTTTGGTGGAAATTAGATGCAGAACTCGATCACGACATGATCTATTGGTCGGCGGCACTCGGTGCGGCGGAAGCTCTTTTATCGGGCACCACTGCAATCATCGATCATCATGAATCTCCCAATTGCATCGAGGGCTCTTTAGAAACCATCTATGCCGCTTGCAGCGAAGTAGGCATACGTGTTGTTCCGTGTTACGGGGTAACCGACAGGTGGAGTGACGATGGAATCTTGCAACAAGTGCACCCTTCATCTGCAATGACTCGTGCTGCTCAAATTGGCCTCAAGGAAACAGAGCAGTATTTAGTCAGCGGCAAACCCGCAATGGTTGGTGTTCACGCTGCTTTTACCTGCACCGACGAAACACTTGAAGCTGCTGCGCAACTAGCGAATCAATACAACACGGGCGTACACATTCATGTAGCTGAAGGTCTCGACGACCGTGGCGCCGAGACGCGTTTAAATAAATATGCAAACGATCAGTGGCTCATCGTTCATGGCGTGCATTTGCAAGAACCCATTGCAGGAACAATTGTTCATAATCCTCGATCGAATATGAATAACGCCGTCGGCTATGCCCGCCCTTCGCAATGGAGTAACCGCATCGCATTAGGTTCTGACGGAATCGACAGCAACATGATGTCGGAATTTCAGTTGGCATTTGTTTCTGGCCGTGCCGACAATATTTCTTTCTCACCCGA
>JBIKNT010000114.1:0-5319 GCA_044358465.1 Ilumatobacteraceae bacterium | reverse complement strand
ACCCATGTTGGTAGAAGCTTTTGGCGCAACAGTTACTGAACCTGTTGCAAATACGCGTGCGCTCCACGAGTAGTTATAACGGAACATCACCACACCGTGTCCACCGCGAGCACCATTGCGAGTGCTCGCAGATTCGTAACCTCCACCGCCACCACCACCGCAGTTGTTCGTACCTGCAACAGCTGCCGTGCTGAAAGTTGCTGCAGCGCCACCGCCACCAGGGCCACCAATACCGCTCGTGCCTGTGGAACCTGCGCCGCCACCGCCACCGCCACCGCCAAACATCGATGCACACGAACCGGAGAACCATTGCACTAATTGTCCGTTACCACCATTGCCACCACGACCATCGCTCGTGCCGCCTGTTCCATCGCTGCCATTGAGCCCAGGGCTACCAGCACCAGCACCACCGCCGGCACCTTCCCACACGTTCGCACCACCCGCTTGAACAACACCTGCACTAGTCAAAGTAGAACCGCCGTCACCACCAATCGTGGTCTGAAGTCCGTTGTACGCACTTCCCGTGCCGTTGTTGCCACCACTTGATGTGGTGGAAAAAGCCGATGACGAACTTCCTGCAACGCCGTTTGCTGCAGTGCCTTGCGCCGAACCCGTTCCACCCGCACCGCCGCCACCAACAACAACCGAGTAGCCCGTGTTTGCAGAAATAGTTTGCGAGCGCAAGCGCTTCACTTGACCACCGGCGCCACCGCCACCGGCGCCACCACTCGCATCACTTGTTCCACCGCCGCCGCCGCCACCGCCACCAACAATGACGGCATCAACCATGGTCACGCCTGCTGGCGAGGTCCATGTCGAGGCACAACCCATCTCGCTACTCGGGCTAGTAAGAACTACTTGCGTTACTCCACCTTCCAACGTTGTGGTGGTGACCGTGCATGCCAGCGCATAAGACAACAAAACCACTCCGCTGCCGCCCGAGCCACCGCCACTGTTGCCACCTGTGTTGGTGTAGCCACCACCACCACCACCGCCACCGGTCGCTCGGGTGCCATTCACCACCACTCCTGCGTTGCCAACGGTTCCCGCTGCACCACCACCGTCTCCGCCAGTACCTGCAAAACCACCAACATCGGCTCCACCACCGCCACCGCCGGCAAAATACACAGCACTGCTCACCACGTGCCCAATACCTAATGTGCCTGCAGCAGAAACACTGAGTAACGAACTTATTGCACCCGCACCACCATTACCTGCTCGGTTGTTGTTTCCCAGGTCGGCGTCAACTCCCACTGCGCCCGCACCGCCACCGCCACCGCCGCACCAACCCGATGATGAACCAGTGCATATTCCGCTACCACCAGCTCCACCGCGGTTACCCTGCCCTGGAGTACCACTGCCATACGCAATTCCGTTGTCGGCTCCTCCGCCCGAACCACCAGTGGCATTTCCGGCACCACCACCAACAGCTGTTGCAACAGCGGTGCCACCAACCGACAATGAAGAGTCGGCCCCGTTTGCTGGACCAAGCGTGGCTAATGCATTATGACCCTTACCGCCGCCGCCCACTGCAATACCCAAAACAGCTCCGCTCGCAATGGTGTAGTTCGTCGCAGTGAGCAAACCACCTGCACCACCACCGCCACCATGTCGCGCCATGCCGCCACCGCCACCAGCTACTACCAAGTAATCAAGTGATGTCACACCAGTAGGCATTGTGTAGCCGCCCGCAGAAGTGAGATACGAACGCGGAAACGCAATTAAATTTCTGTTGTTTTCTGTGGTTGTTGTTTTTACATCGGCCCATGTGGGAGAACCCACCGCGGTCATGTGTGTTGCCGATGCTGCACCGGTCACTGTGTTGTTCAGTGCGGTTCCTGTTCCTTCATTGAAGTCGTAGTACAACACCAAACCTGTGGTGTCTGCCGGACCCCACGTATTCATATCGGCTTGGGCAAAAGCTTCGGTTGCACGCACCGTGTTGTACACGCGTACTTCGTCAATATCTCCCGCATAGTTTTGCGTTGAACCATTTTCGCGCGAACCAATGCGCAACGATTTCGCCGATGCCTTGCTGGGGTTTGGCACATTGGTGGAGTTCTGCTGCGTAAATACTTGTCGACCGTTGAGAAACAGGGTGATGGTATTTGCCGACTTGTTTGTAGCAAAAGAGATGTGTTGCCACTGCCCTGAAATTGCAGTCACTCCCGTGCTGCGATAATCCCACGCACCAGCGCTGTTCGCAAAGGCGTATTGAAGTTCCCCACCTTTAACTAGAAATTCCCATGAGTCTTCTTTATTGATAATCATGCAACTTCGCCCCGTCTCAAAACACGTAGAGCTGGGGCGAATCCATGCGGAGAAAGTGATGTTGCCCGTGAAGTCGAATGCCGAGTTGTGCGCTGCGGTGAAGTACTGACTCGTGCCATTGAAACTTGCATACGAGTCGACGGTGGCAACGCCGGCAGCTTGCGCCACATTGCGCTTGACCCCAGGTAGCTGCATTGTGCTCACCACCAACGAAGCCGCTACGGACGCAACAACGACACGAGCGAGCAAGCGTGTGCGTGTGCCTGAATGTAGCGGCATGACATTACTATAACGGCGCTACAATACCTTTATATAGGTGTATAGCCCCTAAAAATCAAGACTTTTGCGCATTAATGCAAGGGGAAAGGGCCCCGCGGCACCTTGCCGCGGTCACAACAACTGGCGCGCTTGGAGAGACTCGAACTCCCAACCTTTTGATCCGTAGTCAAATGCTCTATCCATTGAGCTACAAGCGCTTAGGCAGTGCATTCTAAGGGGAAAACGCCAAGGGCGAAACCTGCCCCCTCAATTGGGGGAAATCACCGAAGTTGCTATGTTGAAAGTCACTATGGGCAATCGATTCACTCTCAAACAACGCTTGCGTTACCGATTCGACAATGGGTTGGCCCGTGGAATTGGTGCCGTTCTCACGTGGCTCGGGGCAATTACTGCCATTCTTGTGCTCGTTGTTTCGGTACTCACCTGGCTCTTCAAGCTCGGGCCATCCGATGAGCCAACCAGTTTTTTGGAAAGCATCTGGCTTGCCGCGGGTCGCTACCTCGATGCAGGGACGTTCACCGGCGACCAAGCCTCGGGTTACCGCGTATTCAGCGTGCTCATCACGCTGGTCGGTATTTTCATTGGTGCTGCAATCATTGGTCTCATTTCCAGTGGCCTCGACACCCGATTGCAAGAACTGCGCCGTGGAAAGTCAGATGTCATTGAAGGTGACCACACGCTCATCATCGGGCGTAACGCCAAATTACCGAGCATCATTTCAGAACTCGTTGAAGCGAACCGGAGTAATCAGAGCCACGTCATTGTCATCCTCAGCCCCGACGATGTTGTTGAGGTCACCGAAGCGTTGAATCGCGATGTCGCCGACATGGGCAACTCGCGCTTAGTGGTGCGCAGCGGTTTACCCACTCGCCTTGCCGATCTTTTGCGTATGAACCCACATGATGCGAAATCAATCATCGTGCTTAATCCTGAAGGCGAAGAATCAAACACTTATGGCGTCAAAGTGATTTTGGCATTGCACAAAATTCTTGGCGAGGCATCAACCGTTCAGATCATCGCAGAAATTGAGGGCGAAGACACCTCGCAAGCTCTGCGTGAAGTTGTGGGCAATCGCCTCATTGCTATTTCGCCCACAGAAATTATTGCTCGTATCACGGCCCAAACCTCTCGAGCTTCTGGTCTTGGTTTGATCTACCAAGAGCTGCTCGACTTCGACGGCGATGAGATGTACGTGAAACTTGTTCCCCAAAATCTTGTTGGTCGAACATTTGGCGAACTACTACTTGCGTCATCTAACGCAACAATTATTGGAATGCAAAAAACTGATGGCACAGTTCTCTTGAGCCCACCACTCAATACTGTTTTCGCCAGTGGCGACTCAGTGATTGGTATCGCAGAAGATGACTCTGTTTTCAACATAGATCTTGTGCCTGAACCCTGGCAACCAAACGAAGAAATGCCTATTTCCTCAGGCGAATTCAAACGCGAGCGGTCACTCATCATTGGGTGGAACCAGATGGCGCCACGCGTCATTTTGGAAATTGAAGCCGATGTAGCTCCAGGTTCTGAGTTAGTAGTGCTGGTGAACCCAGAGCTTCATAACCCAGACTTAGTTGCTGCACAAATCAAGGGGCTCGGTCTTGTCAATCAAACTCTGCAACTTGTGGAAGGCGACACCATTGCACGCGTCTCTATTGTTGCTGCCACAGCGTCGGGCGAGTTCGACCACTACCTCATCTTGTGTGAAAACCCACCTTTCGAAATCGACGAAGCCGATGCGCGCGTGCTCTTGAGTTTGATGCATTTACGTTCAGCACACGCCACAACCGCAGGAAACATTGTCACCGAGTTACGCGACCCAGACGATGTTGAATTAGCGAGTGACGGCGACGGCGACGATTTCATCGTGAGCCAGCAACTCATCAGCTTGCTTCTTGCGCAGTTAAGTGAAAGCCCTCAACTCGTAGAGGTATTCAGCGATCTCTTTGGCGCACACGGTTCAGGTATTGCCAAGCATCCCTTTGCGCGATACGCGCCACACAACACTGCAACTTTCGCCGAGGTCATCGCTGAAGCGCGCAACTGTGGTGTTATTGCTATCGGTTATCAATGCGCCGCTGCTGCTGGCCAGCCAGGCTTTCTTGCAGCGGGACTGCGACTCAACCCACCCAAAAACGAACGCATCACCTTTAACGCCGGCGACCAAGTGATTGTTATCGCACACCGCGCTTAGCGGTCGCGCTATTCCCAAGCTGCCCACGAGTTTGAACGCTTGTAGAGCGTGAGTGCTGCACGCGCATTGGTACCTGCATCAAGCAACTGCGAAGGGTTCGTGACCCCAATAGTTGCTAGCCAACTCTTGTGCGCCTGAAAGTGAATTTGAAACAGGCCGTAGCAACAGAAGTTGTACGCAGCTGCATTGGTACGACTTTCGCGCTGAACAATTTCTAATGCACGCTTTTCTAAAGCGTCGGGAAATACGTCGCGAATGATTTTTGTTGACTGAGCAGCAGTGAATCGCTTCGCGGCAACTACAACTACTGGCTTTGGCGATGATGCTTGTCGTGCTGGCTGCGTGGTAGCAACAGGTGCGGGGCGGCGCATACGCGCACCACTTGGCACACACAGTTCGTCGCCAGGAACAATCACTGTGCGCGCATTGGCTTTATTCACTTGGAGTAATTCGCGAGTTCCCACTCCGGCATAGTCGGCGAGCAAACTCCACGAATCGCCAAGTTGCACAGTGAACTTTGCGCCGCACTGTGGAGTTTTCACTTCTGGTTGCACCACCACTTTTGCTTCAACCAC
>JBIKNT010000113.1:0-5328 GCA_044358465.1 Ilumatobacteraceae bacterium | reverse complement strand
ACAGGAGTTCCGTCTGCGCCGTCTACAACAATTTGAACTGCTTCACCAGAGGAGGTGACCGAGTTATTGTCGCCGTTTGACGAACCCACCAAATTGCCATCGGCAAGTGTGAGCACAACTTCTGGATCAGTCGTTGACACCGCATCGCTTGAAAGGCTCACAGTGGTATCGGCGGAGCCCGGTGTTTCAATTTGTACTGCTACTTGCGAAGTGATTCCTGAAATGCGAGTTGCCGATGGCAATGTGAACTTTGCTGGCTTGTCGTCGGGAATGGAAACGATGTAATCGGTGGGTGCATTTGTTGCAGGGCCAGCGGAAGAAGAACGCAATGGACGCACACTGCTATTGCCAATTTCATTTGAGCCAGGGGTCAGCACACCATCGGCAGTTTCAATTTTCCAGTTCGGCAATGCAGAGCGCACGACGAGAAGCGATTTCTGCACTGCGCTCTTGTCACCGCAGAAAGGGCAAGTACCTGTGGCACGCGTTTCCATTGAGGTGATGTCGAGATCTTTCGACTTACCTGTCCATGCATTTGGGTCATTATTTGGGTCGGCTCCGGCAAAGGAGAACTCCCATGTTCCTTCAGCAAGGTCAACTTTCACGAAACGATCTTGGCCTGGCCAGTTCGAGTCGTAAATCTTGATCTTTACTAAATCGGCAGTTTCGTATTCCACGGCATAAGGCAATACCGCGTGGCCACCATCATCGGTGTACACACCGAGGCTGTAACCAACAATCTTTTTTGCAAATGATGCTTCGAGAGCAGCAATCTTTTCTTTGAGAGATTTCTTTGCCCACTTGTTTGTTTCGTCTTGCGTTTCTTTGAGGAATTGCGTTGCAAACGCACGCATGATGCCGTGCGTTACATCACCCTGGTTTAACAATTCCACTGAGTTCGGCTTCACAGCTTGCGAGAAACGAGCGGCGGCGAGAACAACAAAGCCTTCACAGTGACCAGCGGCGCGCGAGTCGTTCACCATGCGTGCCCATGCAGCAGCTTCTGCTGTTGGTTTACATGGGTCAGCAACACCGTCAACGCAAATGTCGGGCGTTGCGCCGAACATCGAAACGAGATCGGTTTCGCCAAACACCTCAGGAGTACCTGCTGCACCGAAGTTAGGAAAGGCAAAGCCGTTCGGGTTAGGGGCAAGACCAGTGTCTTGTGAAGTGCCCGTTGCTTCGGGAACCGTTATATCGGGGCCTGCAGTTGAAGCTCCCCCGCCACCGCCACATGCAGCCAAAAGGGCAACAACAGACGCAGTGGCAATCACCTTTAAATGAAGTTTCATTGTCATACCATAGATCAGGCAGAGAGGTTTCGCAGGTCGCATAGCGTTGCGAGATTCACCTCGCCACGGCTTGCCACGGGAGTACGGCGCTCGGCGTGGCTGAGATGGCAGAGTTCTTGGCCAAAAGCATCGGCCATGAGCACCCCTGCTTCTCGGCAAATGAGCAGGGAAGCTAAATAGTCCCAGACCCCATGTGTATCGCAGTCGAGGTACCCATCGAGGGCCCCTTCGGCTACTAAACACAGGTCGAGTGCTGCAGAACCCAATGCGCGAAACTGCCACCATGGGCGTTCACCCGGGGGCGGGCCAGAGATGCCAATCACCGATTCGGCCATGGGGCGCTCGACGCCTGCGCTGAGGGGCACCCCATTACGCCAAGCACCCTTGCCACGAATGGCGATGTACTCCACATGAGGTGCACATAACTGAGCAACCACCGCCACACGCGGGCCAAATTGGTCGACGGCGCACAACGCTGTTGCATACCAGGGAATTCCGCGGCTCGCATTGGTGCTGCCATCTATGGGGTCAACCACAATCACCAACTGGTTGCCAAGATCACTTGGGCTCGTAGGAACCATTCCTGTTGCCCCGCTTTCTTCAGAGAGCACACCGCAACCAAAGCCACCAATTGCACCGAGGACGGCATCGTTCACCGACAAGTCGGCTCGGTATTGACCACTGACGGCTCCGGAAAATGACCAATCGGTGATGGTGCTTGCCATTGCCTGGGCGATTCCTGCGCCCTGACGTAATGCAAAAAGAATTTCCTCGTCGGAAGATGAAGACGTGAGTACGGAAGTGAGTTCGGCCACAAGGTAACGGTAGTGTCACGGCGTGGCAGTTATTGACGTTGCAGGCTTTGTTTCTGACCTGAAAAGCCATGCCGTCGACCATGGTTTCCATGTGCACGATGAACGTCATTTCGTCGAGACCTATTCATTGCGTCAAATGTGGGAAGTCGACCTCCACCCGGAAGAAGCATGCAGTGGGCCCATCGACCTACACATGTCACTTGAAGTTGACCCGCGCGTTTTACTTGGCTTTGAAGATGTGGTGGTGAAACTCGACGACCCCGACGATGAACCGCCAGGAGATTTTCAGTTCCAGTTGGTCTTCACCTGGACACTTCCCCCTCTCACTCGCCCACCCGACCTTTTGGTGCTCGCTACAGAACTAGCTGGCGTTGGCGGCATCGACTTACCTATTGAAGTATCGGCAATTGACTCTTTTGCATCGGTCACCGATGCTCCCGAACGCTCGCTGAGTTTGGTGGCACGCGTGCCCGTGCCCCTTGCCGATGTTTATGCCGTGCGCGACGAAGGATTCTGCACAATTCTCGACAAGTGCCGCGAAGTGAGCCTCGACCTCTTGGCGCGCGCTCCTCTGTGGATCGACATCGATTAGTTCAAGTAGGAAATGATGGCTCGTCAACAACGCGCACGGAAAAGTGCACTTCTCATTACCGCAGTGCTATTGCTTGCAGTTGCGTCGTGGGGTCTTGGCGAATGGAAACCTTTCGCTTACAACTGGCCAGACAAGTGGGACACCCGGCTAGCGCCACTTGCAGCTTTTGTTGAGAAGCAAACGGGCTATACCTTTGAGCACCCCGTGCGTGCTCGATTTTTGAACGATAAAGAGTTCAACAAACTTGTGGTGAACGATGAAGCAGACCTGTCTACCGATGACAAGCAGTACTACGCCGACCTCAATGCGCTACTGCGCACACTTGGATTAGCAGACGGCTCATTTGATTCTTTTAGCGGACTCAACGACCTCAGCTCTGGCAACACACTTGCCTACTATTCGCCTACTGATCGCGAAATGGTCATTCGCAGTGACGCCACGGCACTGAAAGGTGGGGCACTCTCTGCTTCGCTACGCGCCGTTGTGGTTCACGAGTTAGCACACGCCTTACAAGATCAAGAATTTGGTCTTGCACGCATTAATCGTCGCCACACCACTTCAGAAGAGTCGGTTGCAATGACAGCCGTTCTTGAGGGCCACGCCAATGCAGCCGAGAGCCAATATGTTGAAGAAAATTTTGACGACAAAGAACTTGAGCAATATCAAGAAGTCACCACCACGTCAACCGACCCGAAGGTGAAGTCGATCCCTGAGGTTTTGAGCGCTCAACAATCGGCACCATATGTTTTTGGCCCCACGTTTATTGCCGCATTGAAGCAAAAAGGACCGCAAGCGATAACCGATGTATTTCTCAAGAAGCCACCTCACTCCCTTGCGGAAATTATCTTGCCATCGAAATACTTTGCTGAGAAAACACCTACTGAACTCGAGCCGCCTGCCGTGCCGCGCAAGAATGAATATGCACTCGGCGACCAACTCAACCAACTCGACATCTATTTCATTTTGGTGAAAGCACTTGGAGCACCCAAGGCTCTTCAAGTGAGTGACATGTGGGGCAATGGCCAATACACCGCGTACCGGGCAAAAGACAAGAACGGAAATGGCAAATTCTGCGTGTCGATGAGTGTTGTTGGCTCAACAAATACTGGAACACAAAAGATCTCTGAGGCTTTTACAACGTGGGCAAAAAATCCGATATTCATTGATGCACAGGTAAAAGTAGAAGACGACCACGTTGCAATTTCCGTATGCGACCCAGGGACAAAAGTGAAACACTCACTTCCCACTACCGACGACACATCACAAATCTTCTGGCGCTCGAGCGATATGGCATTCATCATGCGCTCGGAAGAAAATACCGATGCTGAATGTGTTTCCACAGGGCTCTATACCGAATTCCTCGTTGAGGAAATATCTACCAACGAGGAAGTGGTGACGCGATATGGTGAACTTCTCGATGAGTGCTCGCTGAGATAACCCACGCTTGAACTGAACCACGGCACCGCAACTGCTGCCACACAACATGTAACAATGCCGATGTAATGTGCACATGTAGTCAATAGTGTCACCCAGTAAAACTTATTGAAAGCAGTTTCCCATGGCATTTGGCCAACCTTCAGGCCCACCCGCACCCATGCAAATGATCAAAGAGTTATTGGCCCTTCTGCAAGCAGCTGGCCATAGCGACTTTCGCGATGCGCGCGGGCCCATGGGTTTCAACCAACGCCAAGCAGGTGGAAAATTCACACGCGCTGAGGCTGAAGCTTTCATCACACAACTCAACGATGCCGCCGAGTTCCCCAATAGCGAACCCACCGAGACACAACACTCTTCATTTCAAAAGAAGTCGGCAAGCTTGCCGGCAAAAAGCACACCAGAACAGCGCGCACTTAAAAAATTGAGCGACGACGACCTTGCAGCGGAACTACAAAACCGCGGCTGGGTTGTAATGAAGCCTTAGCTACCGCGGGCGTTGTGGGTCGTCTGCTGGAAGCAGTTGAAATACTTCTTTGAAAGGCAGCTGGTCGCGCGTAGCTACCACGTAAACAACAGTGCTTTCTGATTCCCCTTCAATGTGTAGCGCACCTGCGGGAATAATGAGCTTGTCTCCGGCCGAGAGCGATAGCCACTGCCCTGTTTCTCCGTCGAGAATGGTGGAGTTGCCGCTAATGACATACCCATGTACATCACATGCATGCCAATGCACATCTGGAGGTGCAGATGGCTCTGAAACAAAAGTCGTTGGCCAAAATTCATCACGGGCTATATCTTCTAGCGCGCCACGCAAACCGTCGAAATAGTTTTTCTTTACCGATACACCCATACCCGTAATGTAGACCAATACCAATGGGGCAAATTACGCCTTCGCGCGCGTACGGCGCAGAACAGGGTCGGCGATACGCAACACGTTGTCGGCCAACCGCATCACTTTTCCTGCAGCACCTGGTGTTGATGAGTCGATGAGGTTTCCCATTACTGCAAGAGTGATGTCGGCAGCACTTTGTGTTCCAACAGCAATGCGCAGACCAGGCTTCAACAACCATGGGTGCCCAATAATGAGGCTGAACCTGCGACCCGTGCGCAAGAAGTCGTCGAAGCGCTCGCCCACTTGGCGGTCGTATTCCTGCGGTGCGGTTTCCGGGTTATCGAGAAAACAATTCACCGCGAG
>JBIKNT010000112.1:0-5342 GCA_044358465.1 Ilumatobacteraceae bacterium | reverse complement strand
GAAAACTTAGAGCGCGCAGTGAATGCTGTTGCACTGTTGGAAAAGCCAATCCCCATTGTGGTCTGGCGCCCGCAGGCAGCTGTTGGTGCTGGGGTCGTCACCCTCGATCAGTTCATTGCCAATGCATCTGAAGACGAGCCATCGAGCAATGTGCCGCCACGACCAAACCTCATGTACACCAGCGGCACCACGGGCGTACCTAAAGGCGTAGAACTTCCACCCACCATGTTTGCTGGTGGTAAAAATATCGACGAACACATTGCTGCCTTGCAGCAAAACCGTTTTGCTTTGTTGGGCGCCCACATTGTTGTGGGCCCGATGTATCACACAGGTCCGCTGTCGGGTGTACGTGTGCTTGCAGCGGGTACTCCCGTTGTCATTATGGAAAAGTTCGACCCAGAGCGCGTGTTGCAAAACATTGAAACCTACAAAGTTGCCAGCAGTGTCATGGTGCCAACGCACTTCAAGCGCTTGCTCGACCTCCCTGTAGACGTTCGCAAAAAATACGACGTGTCGAGTGTAAAAATCATGTCGCACACCGGTTCGGCTTGCCCCATCGATGTAAAGCAACAGATGATCGAATGGTTTGGCCCGGTTTTTGTCGATGCATATGGCGCAACCGAAGTAGGAACCGTTTGTTCCATTGCGAGCGAAGACTGGCTCACACATCAAGGTTCAGTGGGTCGTGTCATTCCGCCATTCACACGTTGCGTAGTTGTCGACGACGACGGCAATGAGTTGCCTGCCGGCACCGAGGGTCGTCTCTTTTTCGAAGACTCCACCGGCCGTGGCGTGGTGTACCCAAATGACCCCGAAAAATCTGCCAAGGCTCACTTGCGCCCAGGCGTTTTCACACTCGGAGAAATTGGTTACGTCACCACCGATGGTTTTGTTTACATCACCGACCGTTTCAGCGACATGATCGTTTCGGGTGGAGTCAACATCTACCCAGCCGAAGCGGAAAAAGTTCTTATCGAGCATCCTCAAGTTGCCGACGTTGCCGTTATTGGCGTGCCCGACAAAGACATGGGCGAAGCTGTGAAGGCACTTGTTGTTCCGCAAGACATCAACAATGCGCCTACACCTGAAGAACTCATTGCTTTGTGCCGCGAACATCTTGCTGGTTACAAGTGCCCGCGCACCGTAGAAATTGTTTCTACAGTGGGTCGCAATGCCATGGGCAAAATCAATAAGCGCACACTGCGTGCTCCTTATTGGGAAAGTGGCCGCACAATTGGCTGATGCGGGGGCATCACAAATGGGGGAACAATGACAACTCAAACTAGTGAAGTCGAGAAACTTGTCCTCAGTGAAACACCTGCGCCTCATGTGCGGCGCTTAACGCTCAATAGGCCAACCAAGCGCAATGCGTTGTCGTATGCGTTACGCACACAATTGTTTGAACTGTTGCGTGAAGCCGATGCAGACCCCGCAATCAACGTCATCATTATTCGTGGTGCAGGCCCAAGCTTTTCTGCTGGCTACGACCTTGCGCAAGACAAATCGGAAACGCCACCATGGCCTATTAGTACAGCCGATGGTGCATGGGCACGTCATGTGCTCACGGGCTGGTTTGAAATGATGGATATGGCAACACCCATCATCGCCCAAGTTCATGGCTTTTGTTTGGCAGGTGGCACTGAGCTCGCCACCGCATGTGATCTTGTTTATGTTGCTCACGATGCGCAGGTGGGTTACCCACCAGTGCGTTCCATGTCGTCACCCGACATGGCTTGGCATGCCTGGATGCTGGGTATGCGCCGCGCCATGGAGGCAATGCTCACGGGCGATTCCATGACAGGCGATGAAGCAGTTGCCGCAGGTTTCGCTAACAGGGCATTCGCTGCCGAGAAACTTGATGCTGAAGTGTTAGCAATTGCCGAGCGGGTGGCAAAAGTTCCTGCCGACCTGCAGGCGCTTAATAAGCGTGTAGTGCACCGTGCCATGGAGGCCATGGGAATGCGTGATGGCATGCGCGCCACTGCCGACATCAACGCACTTGGTTTCCATCAACGAGCAAGTAAAGAATATTTCGCAAAATTTGCAGGGGGAGTCACGCAGGCTCTCGATGCACGAGACAGTTCATTTGGTGATTATCGAACAGGGGAGAAATAGCAATGAGCAATTCCATTGATGCAACAGACATTACAAAAGTAAACATGGTGTCGCCCGAAGTTCTTGAGTGCCCATACCCGTATTACGAGCGCGTGCGCGAAGAAGCACCCGTGCACCAAACTCCATTGGGTTTCTGGGCAGTGTCGCGCTACGAAGATGTGCTGTCGGTGGTGCGTAACCCAGAAATGTTTTCGTCCCTTGCGCAAAGCAATTCATTCGTTACGCCACCACCCCCTGAAGTCATTGAAATTGCCAAGCAGGGCTATCCACGGGTCAACACATTACTTTCTAATGACCCGCCTTCGCATACGCAGTTTCGCAACTTGGTAAACAAGGCGTTCTTGCCAAAACGTGTTGCTCAATTGGAAGACTCCATTCGTAAAATTGCCAACGACCTCATCGATGCTTTCATTAACGACGGCAAAGTTGACCTGGTCGAGCAGTTCGCCGTTGGTGTTCCTCTCACGGTTATTGCCGACGCACTTGGTGTAGACCGTGCCGACATGCCGAAGTTCAAAAAATGGAGCGACGATTCCGTTGCACCGCTATCGGGCATGCTCACTCCAGAGCGTCAAATTGAATGTGCTCACAGCCGCATTGAATTCCAGAAGTACATGGTCGACCGCGTGCGCGAGCGTGAAGAAAATTTGCGCGACGACTTGTTATCTGACCTTGTGCAAGCACGATTCGATTCGGGCGAGCGTGCTGGTGAAGGAATGACAATGCCAGAAATGCTCGACGTCATCGCGCAGTTGTTGGTTGCCGGAAACGAAACCACAACAAAACTCATTGCCGCCGCAACTCTCATGCTCGTGGAAAACCCAGAGCAAATGGCCAAGGTGCGCGCCGACCACTCACTCATTCCTAACCTCGTTGAAGAAGCATTGCGCATGGAAGCACCAGTGCAAATGCTTCCTCGCTTTACCAAAGACGACGTTGAAGTAGGTGGCGTTGTCATTCCGAAGGGCTCTGTGGTCATGGCAATGTATGGCTGCGCGAATCGCGATGGCGCAAAGTACCCCAACCCCGACATGTTCGACATTGAACGCGACAACGCCCGCACGCAATTGGCATTTGGCCAAGGACCACACTTCTGCGTGGGTGCGGCACTGGCTCGCAGTGAGGCACGCATTGCGTTCGAACTCTTGCTCAGCCGACTCAACAACATTGCATTAGCAAGTGTTGACACTCCAACACATCGCGAGTTGTCGATGACCCTGCGTGGTCTCACCAATTTGCATCTCACCTTCACCCCCGCATAAAGACAGGAACCCCCATGCCGGTAGATCTCAACAACCTTCAAGCAACACGCTATGAAGTAGTGAACCCCGGAGAGAACGGCATTGCTGTTGTCACCTTGAATAGGCCCGAAAGTCGTAACGCTCAAAACAAGCGCATGACCTATGAGCTCGAAGCATGCTTCTCTGCAGCATCACGCAGCAGCCAAGTGAAAGTCATTGTGCTGCAGGCCGATGGACCTCACTTCTCATCGGGTCACGACATGCGCGACGACGAGAGTCATCGCGAGTTCGATCTTGTATTCCCTGTCGGTGGTTTTGGCCGCGAAGGCCAAGAAGGCCAAATGGCATGGGAAGAAGAGGTGTATTTCAACATGTGCTGGCGTTGGCGCAACTTGCCCAAACCAGTAATTGCTGCTGCACAAGGAAAAACCATTGCGGGTGGTCTCATGTTGCTGTGGGTCGCCGACATCATCATTGCCGCCGACGATGCAATGTTTACCGACCCCGTTGTAGGTATGGGCGTAAACGGCGTGGAATATTTCGCACACCCATGGGAACTTGGCCCACGTAAAGCAAAAGAAATGCTCTTCACTGGCGGCTGGTTTACAGCGCAAGAAGCAGCTGCAACAGGCATGGTCAACAGAGTGGTTCCTGCAGCTTCATTGCGTGAAGAAACCATGAAGATGGCAGCAATTGTTGCGCAGCGCCCATCGTTTGCCTTGAAGCTCGCAAAAGAAAGCGTCAACCAAACCCTTGAAGCACAAGGACAATGGAACTCATTGCGTACCGCTTTTGTGCATCAGCATCTTGCTCATGCAAATAACCGCATCAAATTTGGGATTCCCGTCGACCCAGGCTCCAGTCGTAAGTCGTAAGGCGCTCTCGCTTAACATTTTGTTGTGACGAAAAAAGCCGAAGCTGTGGTGCGCAAACTGGGGAGACCCCGCGCCGTTGATTCGGTCGACACACGCGTGCGCTTGCTTGCAGCTGCACGGAAATGCTTCGGAGAAAATGGTTACGAGAAAACAACTAATGCTCAAATAGCAGAAGTTGCTGGCATCACCACGGGTGCGATTTATCACTACTTTCCATCAAAAGTGGAAATGTATGCAGCAGTATTCGAGGGCGTTCAAGATTTCATTTATTCAGAATTTGAATATGCCATCAATGAACACGACACATTGGTAGAGCGATTCAACAGCATCCTCGATATTTCGGTACGGATTAACCGCGACGACCCCAGCATCGCTGGCTTCGTGGTCGACGTGGCTTCTGAAGTGCAAAGGAACCCCGAGTTGCGACAGGTCACTTCGCTCTTGCGCCATCGCACCAGTGGATTTTTAGAGAAGTTGTGTGACGATGCGGAAAAGAACAACGAGATCCGTCCGGGGGTCTCGCGCGAGGCACTTCAAGACCTGCTCAACGCGCTGTTGTCGGGTCTTTTGAGGTTTTCGACTCTCATTAACGACTCGGCTCGCCATGGGGAAGCAGTAGAAGTCTTGAAACTCATGCTCAGAAATGCTGTCTTTGCCACTGGCCCTTATGTGGTGCGCCCTCGCAGCGGGCCAAGTGAGTCACAGCTCGCAGTCTGAATCGCATGAGGGCTTCAAAAGGTGCGAGAATAAAGCCATGACAACCCAGATCCCCGTGGCCGAAGAACTTTTCACCTGGCCTTCTGACTCACCTCAACTCATCGGAACCCGTTACCCAGACAGCGGCGTCACCACCTTTCCGCAGTCCACCTCGTGCCCAAAAACTGCAGCTCAAAATGGTGAGCGCGTGTTGCTCCCACGAGTGGGCAAATTGTGGAGCTGGACCATTCAAGGTTTTCTTCCCAAGTCGCCTCCTTACGCAGGTAAGGAAACACCAAAGACATTCAAGCCGTATGGCGTTGGCTACATTCAACTTGCCGACGAAGTTATTGTGGAGTCACGTCTCACCACGGCGGAAGCAAGTGAACTGAAAATTGGTATGGACATGGAATTG
>JBIKNT010000111.1:0-5390 GCA_044358465.1 Ilumatobacteraceae bacterium | reverse complement strand
TAGCAGTTGAAGATTTCAATTCCCCCGGAAGGGAGACGACGAACTCAATAGTGAGTGCCTTGCCGAGGTCGAGATTTTGCGACTTCACAGTGCTCTCGTACGGGGTAGCTCCAAGAGCGGCAATGAGTTGGTCGTCGGCAAAGGCTTGCAGGCCACCCGTCACTTCAAGTCGGCCCGACAAGTTCCAGGACGAATCGCGGGCTTTGCCGCCGCGGCGCAAAATGACTTCACGAAAAGGTCCGCGGTCGCCGTTGAGTTGCGCGAGAACTGCAGTTGCTTCCGATTCATTTGCGAAGTTTCGAACGAGAACCACTTGTTTGCCACCCGATGCAGTGTCGACAGGCTTGGTGAGTTGCCACCCGTTCTTTTCTAAATCGCTGAAGTCAAGCTTGTCGGCAATGTCGGGAGAGCGTTGAACAATTTCCTTATCAACATCAATAGTGACAGTGACGTTTCCACTGCCATCGGGGTTGACCACCATCGACACTTGCGTGTCGACACGACATGAAGCAAGAAGAACTACTGCACAACACAGCGCAATGAAACGCTTAATTGTTGACGTAGTTATGTTCACTCAGGAAGTGTGGTGCCGGATTCGCCTGCGCCCGCAAGCTCTACAGCAACAGGAGGCACGAAGCCTTCTACTGCAGTAAAGGTCATGCGCTTCTCGCCTGGCTTATCGGGGTCATCTTCGGTGTCGACCACAATGATGACGCCAGCAGCGAACTCTTTGTACAAGATCTTCTCTGATAGCGGATCTTCAATGAGACGCTGAATGGCACGACGTAATGGACGAGCACCAAGTTGTGGGTCGTAACCGCGTTCTGCCAACAATTCTTTGGCAGACAACTTGAGTTCAATACCGAGGCCTTGGCTCTCGAGTTGCCCAGTGAGACGCTTGATCATGAGATCAACCATTTGCATCACTTCGTCTTTAGCCAATTCATGGAAGACGATGACTTCATCGATGCGGTTCAGGAATTCAGGGCGGAAGTGTTGCTTCAACGCTTCGTTGACTTTTTCCTTCATGCGCTCGTATGAAACAGCTTCATCATTTGTGGTGAAGCCAACGGCTCCCTTACGCAAGTCTTGTGTTCCCAAGTTGGAGGTCATGATGAGCACGGTGTTGCGGAAGTCAACTGAACGGCCTTGGCTGTCGGTGAGGCGACCTTCTTCAAGAATTTGCAAGAGCGTGTTGAACACGTCGGGGTGTGCTTTTTCAATTTCGTCAAAGAGCACAACGCTAAATGGCTTACGACGCACAGCCTCGGTGAGTTGGCCGCCTTCTTCGTAGCCCACGTATCCTGGAGGTGAACCAACAAGACGGCTGACGGTGTGCTTCTCCATGTACTCCGACATGTCGAGAGCAATAAGAGCACTGTCGTCACCGAACAAGAATTCGGTGAGGGTCTTTGCGAGTTCTGTTTTACCTACACCAGTCGGCCCGAGGAAAATGAACGAGCCACTTGGACGCTTAGGATCTTTCAACCCGGCGCGTGTGCGGCGAATGCTTTGGCTGACGGCACGAATGGCATTTTCTTGACCGATGATGCGCTTGTGCAGTTCGGCTTCCATGTTGAGCAACTTGGCAGTTTCTGCTTCGGTGAGTTTGTACACCGGAATGCCTGTCCACAGGCTCAAAACCTCAGCAATAGCTTCTTCGTTGACTTCGTCGAAAAGGTCAACGCCAGAAGCCTTAATGTCGGCTTCTTTGTGTGCGCGCTCTTCAAGAAGTGAACGCTCTTGGTCGCGCAAACGGCCAGCTTCTTCGAAGCGCTGCTCTTCAACTGATTTACGTTTTGCTTCTTGCACTTCAGCAATTTTGTTCTCGAGCTCTTTGAGGTCGGGTGGTGTTTGCATGCGCTTAATGCGTAAACGACTACCAGCTTCATCGATGAGGTCAATTGCTTTGTCGGGAAGGAAACGGTCGGCAATGTAACGGTCGGCAAGGTTGGCCGCAGCAACAACTGCTTGGTCGGTAATGGTGACACGGTGATGTGTCTCGTACTTGTCGCGAATGCCCTTCAAAATTTCGATGGTGTGCGCAACGGATGGCTCATCAACCTTCACTGGTTGGAAGCGGCGTTCTAGTGCGGCATCTTTTTCGAAATGCTTGCGGTATTCGTCGGTTGTGGTTGCACCAATAGTTTGGAGTTCGCCACGAGCAAGCATGGGCTTCAAGATTGAAGCCGCGTCGATTGCGCCTTCTGCAGCACCTGCACCAACAAGTGTGTGAATTTCGTCAATGAACAAAATGATGTCGCCACGAGTTTTGATTTCTTTCAAAACTTTTTTGAGGCGCTCTTCAAAGTCACCGCGGTAGCGGCTACCAGCGACAAGCGCACCAAGGTCAAGCGTGTAGAGCTGCTTGTTCTTCAATGTTTCAGGAATGTCGTTGCTTACAATTTTTTGAGCAAGACCTTCAATGATTGCGGTCTTACCAACACCAGGCTCACCAATGAGCACAGGGTTGTTCTTGGTGCGACGCGAAAGAATTTGCATGACACGCTCAAGTTCGCGTGAACGACCAATAACGGGGTCGAGCTTTTTGTCGCGAGCAAGTTGTGTGAGGTTGCGGCCGAACTGGTCGAGAATTTGGCTTCCGCCTTTGTCGCCACCTTCTTCTTTGCCGCTACCTGCTGCAACACCCGCTGGGGTGCCTTCACCCTTGGCGCCGGCAGGGCCCTGATAGCCGCTGAGAAGTTGAATGACTTGTTGACGAACACGACCGAGGTCGGCTCCGAGCTTCACGAGAACTTGAGCAGCAACGCCTTCGCCTTCTCGAATGAGGCCGAGCAAGATGTGCTCGGTGCCGATGTAGTTGTGACCAAGTTGGAGAGCTTCACGCAATGAGAGTTCAAGAACTTTTTTGGCACGAGGGGTGAAGGGAATGTGACCTGAAGGTGACGAACCACCCTGACCAATGATGTCTTCTACCTGGGCGCGTACTGCTTCAAGAGAGATACTGAGCGACTCGAGTGCTTTAGCGGCAACGCCTTCACCCTCGTGAATGAGCCCAAGCAAGATGTGCTCGGTGCCAATATAAGAATGGTTGAGGAGGCGCGCCTCTTCTTGCGCTAACACCACAACTCGTCGCGCCCTGTCGGTAAAGCGTTCGAACAATTTGACCGCCCTTATCTGGTGCCCTTCGGCACTGAAATACGTTGCCCAAGTGTACCTGCACCGTTAGGGCAGGGCGCATTGTGGGCCGTAACCTATGAGTGTGGCAACGGCCTCACCTCTCCTCTCATTGCCTCATATGGCCGCCGACCGTGAACGGGTCGAAGCGGCGATGCTGGCTGCCGTTCGTACCTCCGACGACTACCTCACCGAAATCGCCTCGCACCTCATTACTGCCGGCGGAAAGCGCTTGCGCCCAGTCATGGCAATAGCTGCTTCGCTGGTGGCAACCGGTGGAAGTGCTGCAGAAGAGGCAATTCAGGGTGGCATCGCTTGTGAATTGGTGCACTTGGGTTCGCTGTATCACGACGACGTCATGGATGAATCCACCACACGCCGCGGGGTGGAAACAGTGAATGCCAAATGGGGAAACCTGCAAGCAATTCTCGCCGGAGATTTTTTGTTGGCGCGCGCATCAGAAATTGCTGCCTCATTAGGTACAGAAGTTGCCGGGTTGCTCGCTCACACCATTGGCAATTTGTGCGAAGGACAAATTGAAGAGTTGCGTCATACCTACGACATTTCGCGCCCGGTCGATTCGTATCTCGTGAGCATCGATGGCAAAACTGCTTCGCTCTACAGCACCGCTGCACGTATTGGCGGAATTGTGGCTGGGCACGATCGCACAGTGATTGATGCGTTGACTCGTTATGGAACGGCTTATGGCATGGTGTTCCAAATTGTCGACGACATTCTCGACATCACGTCTTCCGATGCTGAACTCGGCAAGCCCGCAGGCCACGACATGGTGGAAGGCGTATACACATTGCCAGTACTGCATACCATGGCAGTTGGCGATGCAACTGGAAAAGAATTGCAGTCAATGCTGGGGGCGCCTCTTGATGATGCACAACAGCGCCGAGCATTAGAAATTGTTCGCGCTGGTAGCGGAATTCAATTTGCTATTGAAACTGCGCAACGCTTTGTGCAAGAAGCAAGCAATGCATGTGATGCGTTGCCTCGAGGTGAGGTAACTGACGCATTGCGCGAAGCCACTAATAATTTATTGCAATCAATTGCGTAGCGCCGCGGCAGCCGCAAGACCGCTGAGTACAGCACCCTCTACGCGGGGTTCGGCGAAGGCATCGCCGGCGAGGACGAAAGTGCCCGACTCATGGAGCCAACACCGCTCGGGAAACTGAGTAATGGGCGTCGCAAAGCGCCACTTCTTATAGTTACTCTCCACAATTTTTGCGTTACCTAAATATGGCTGGGCGTGACGAGTGAGTTCTGCCAAACCATTTTCAAGGCTGTCGTCCCAGTGCGCTGTACTCCAGGTCGGACCCGCGTGAAAAGTGAGTGCGTGTTGGGCGGAAATACCTTTTGCAAAGTTGTCGCCAATAAATGAAAAAACATCGTCGGGGTTTTGCATGCCACCTGGCGCAGGAACTGCACTTGGCCCGTCGAGCACAGCAAGAAGCCCAAGCGTGCGGTGATAGTCAACCACACGCAATTCCTCTGGTAATTCAATGCCAGTGGTGTATGCAAGACCAAAACTTTGCGCAATGGGGCAAGTCATAACAACTGCATCACTCATGATGGAAGTTCCATCGTCGAGTTGCACTTCCCACTGTTCACCTTTTTTACCGAGTGAAAACACCAATGAACTGCAACGCACATCGAGGCCTGTTGCGAGATATTTCGCAATAGATGTCATTCCTTTGTCGCCAACATAACGAGGAAAGCCATCGCCAGCTGGTGAAAAACCCTTGCACCACTCGCGTACTACGCCTTCACGTAACCACACTTCGACATGCTCAGCGAACGCTTTGTTGCGAACAGTAAAAAACTGTGCGCCGTGGTCGAAGGTGGCATTACCAATACGCCGTGTTGCAAGGCGCCCACCAACCGAACGTCCTTTATCGAGAACAAGAACTTCGTGGCCTGCTTGCTGCAAAGTTTGTGCAGCTATTAAACCGGAAAGCCCTGCACCAACAACGACACATTTCATAAGTGAGACGCTAGCGAAAGAGAATTAGCGCAGGTCGTGCACACGCAAAATGAGTTCGCGTGCGAAGGGGTCTAATTGTTGGCCAGCAATGCGTTCGGTGATGATGATGGCTTGTGAAGCGTCATCGACAAGACCACTCCAGCGGATGTAGCCACCCATAATGCCAATAATGCGGTCGCCTACTTCTTCAGCGTGTACCAAGATTTTGGTATCGCCAGCAAGGAGCACCTTGAGTTCGTTATAGAAAGAAACAAGCCAT
>JBIKNT010000110.1:0-5413 GCA_044358465.1 Ilumatobacteraceae bacterium | reverse complement strand
CGGCAATTTGGTGGTGCATGCACAATGGACCCAGATTCCGTCTAACTCATTTGCGGTGACTTTTGAGGAACACGGAGGCACCACGGTGTCTGACGCAACTTTTGTTTCTGGTGGGTCGGTCACTCTTCCTGCTGATCCGACTCGTGCTGGTTACACGTTTAACGGTTGGTTCACTGCTCAAACGGGTGGAACAAAGTACAACTCATCATTTTCTCCAACGGACGGCAATTTGGTGGTGCATGCACAATGGACGCCGGTGGCGGCCGCTACAACACCAACTTCCATTGCGCCGAGTTCTCCAAAAACTGTTGTAGACAGGAAACCCTCTAGTTCACCTGCACTACCTGCGACAGGAAATGATGTCGAGTCGCTTTTGTTGACGGCGATTGCTCTCATGACTTTTGGTTTCTTCACAGTGAGATCACGGCGACCAAAGACAAACTAGGGGTGCCAGGTGAAAGTGCTGAAGGCTTTGGGGTGTCGCTGAGGCGATACCCCAGGCTTCACGCCTCACCTCGAAGAAGCTCCCACCTCTTTCAAGGGTTGGCGAGTGAGTCCAATAGTTGCTGTGTGAAGCCTGCAAGGAGCGGCGCTGCGCATGGGCTGGCTATCGTTTGAGAGAATTCGCATTGAAGTGAGCCAATAATTGTTCCCACGATGGCGGAATAGGCGTTTTTCGGTGTGGGGGAACTAACATACGAACGGATCTTTTCGGCGTTCCGAGCGGTGTTTGCTCAGAATTCCAATCGTTCTGCGCCTTTAGCTCAGTTGGTAGAGCAACGGACTTTTAATCCGCAGGTCCTGGGTTCGAGCCCCAGAGGGCGCACTTTTCTTTTGGCTAGGCCCGGTGGCCGTACGCGCTGGTGGGTGCACCCGGGGTGAGCGTTGCTGTCATACCAATTTTTCCTGAAGCAATACCTGTGCGCACATGAGCAAATGCATTGTTGTATTCCTCCACTGTTGCGCATGAGTGCTCATAAATATTCATGCACTCAAGTGAAGTAGCCCAAGGTGAGGGTGAAAGCGAAACATTGGAAATGCTAAAGCGCTGAGCGCGAATGAAACCTGGGCATGCAAGCACGTCGGGCAAATGTTGTTGGCTGTACCAACGGTGGTATTCATCGGTGTCAGCTGGGGTGAGTGGTTGGTTGTAGGTAACGAAAACTCCGCGTGGTGTTGGGGCGGGGTTTGCCTTGCTGGCGAGCTCAGGTTCGATGGGGAGATAAAACATTGAGCGGGCATTGACGTAGTGGTGTTGTTGAGCGACAGCACGGAGTTCAGCGGCATCGTTCACTTCCCAAGACTGCACAAGCAGGTGAGTTTCGGGGAAGGGGTTCCAACCTTCGAATGCCGTGTACATGGCAGATTCACTAGCCATCGGGAGCGGTGGAATAGCGGGGTCTTGGGTAAGAACAAGGAGTACAGCCTTCATCTCTTCATCATGTCACCCCCGCGTGGGCATTTGAGAAAGAAGCCCGTAGGCTTTTTAGGCCGGCTTGTGTGCGTTGTTCCAACCCTTCAACACTCCAAGCCGGTTTTTCATGCCCATCCGGGGCTTTACGAAGTGGCATAGCGCCAAAGGGAGCCCCAATGAAGTGGCATGAACGTGCAGATGCAGAGGCATCGAAAAGGTCGTTGAATAAGCAGGAAGCTTTGCGTGAGAAAATTGCGCAGATGAAAGCTGATGCTGAGAAGAAGAAAAAAGCAGAGCCAACTACTGCTGAGTAATTCTTTCGCTGATGCGCGCGTAAGCGGGTGCAGGGTTATTTGATGTAATGACATCAGACATGTGAATGTCGCCCGACTTAATTCCATTAATGATGTGTGCAAATGACGCGTTGTAAGTATCAAGGTCGCTTGCACTGTGTTCGTATATTGCGAGATATTGATGTTCGCAGACCCACGGCTGTTTCACCATATTGATGTTGGTGGCGGCAAAGCGTTGTGCAGCGAGGAAGCCTGGTAGTGCAAGAATTTCTGGGAGATGTGTTTCTTCGTACCACGTATGGAATGCGTCTTCTTGTTCTGGGTCGGTAGGGCTGGAGTATGCCATGAATACTGAATTAGCCACGCGGAGTTGGGTATTTGGGCCAATGTGGCGTGGAGCTTCTTCAACGTAATACAGCGCACGCATGGTGGCGCGGTCCATCACGTTGTCGGGAGAGCGGCGCATTTCATCGTCGGCAATGCGGCGCATGTGCTCGTCGGAAATTTCTTGCAGGTGTTCAAGGTTGCGAACGTCGAGCTCGTACAAGGTGAGGTACTTCTGGTCGAACACTTGCCATCCGTCGAATGCTTTGTAGCGGGTGGCCGACACGTAGCCAGGTACGGCAAGTACATCGGGTAGATGAACATTGGTGTACCAGTCGTTGTAAGCAACCTCTGCTTCTGCGCTTGCAGGGTTCGTAAGTACAACGAGAACGGCTTTCATGTTGGTTTAACCCAGTTTCCTTGTGCGTCGAAGATCAGTGGTGTGAGTTCGCCTTCTTGTACCTCTACGTCGGTGCCAAGAGAGACGGGAACTTTTTGGTAATTCCATTTCATCACATCGACGGTGAGTTCAATAATTTGGTCGCGCGTGAAATGTAAAAGGAGATCTGCTTTTTGCTGTGGGGTAATGCTGCCTGGCTGGGTCATGAGCGCATCGGCGTACCGAAGTGCTGCCTTATGGCGTTCTGAGAGGCTGCTTGTTTCGTAGTGATCTACTTCTGCAATGGTGGATTCATTAAGACCATCTTGTTTGGCAACTGCCAAACGAACAGAGAGTCAAGTTTTACAGTCGTGGTAGCGCGCACAGCGCAAACGCACAATTTCTGTAGTGATGGGGTCGAGTGCAGTCATACGCACTACCGCTGCTTGCCAGTCGCCAAGTGGAGTACGTAGTGGAACTGCTGCGTAAGTTTTTGGTGCGATGCGTGGGTTACGTGTATTCATTTGTTTTCTCCAAACAGGGTTTGCCAAGCAAGTGAAATACGAATGCGTTGTTCAACAACTAAGAGTGCGCTCACAAAGTCGGCGAGTTCTTGTTGCCCTAACAGTTCACCCACGCGCACAGCTGTGGTTTCTTGCAGGCTGGCAACATCAATAACGAACTCTTCGGTGAATGCGAGGCATGCTTTTTCTGCTTCGGAAAAAAGCGGTGAGAGTGGCCATTGTGAAAGTGCGCTGCGCTTGTCTGCAGAGAGTTCAGCTTGAGGTGTGTTGATGGCTATTTCAGCTTCTGCGCCGAGCATGCTGGCAATGCGCAGTCGGCACAGCTCCAAAATATGTGGGTTAACCGTGACCCAGGCGGCCTCGTGGGCGGCAGTGAGTTGTTCTAAGACATCGGGGAACTGCGCCAAATGGGTATGCAATGTGGCTGAAGTGGCAGTAGTCATGCCCTCTTAATATAAGCCATCCACAAGGGACTTTTTCCACGGCAGAATAGAGGCATGGCGGAACTGGTACTCATGGAGCGCACGGGCGATGTGGTGACCCTCACCTTGAACCAGCCTGAAAAACGCAATGCACTGTCACTGCCGGTGCTGAAGGAACTCACCAAGGCTTTTGCCGCAGTGGGCAAAAGCGATGCCACTGGGGTTGTACTTGCCGCGAATGGCCCCGTTTTTTCTGCCGGCCATAATTTTGGCGACATGTTTGGCGCCAATTACGAAACCACCTATGAGGTATTCGATACCTGCACCAAAATGATGCAGACCATCCAGTCCATTCCTCAGGTGGTGGTGGCGCGCGTGCATGCCTTGGCAACGGCCGCAGGATGTCAACTTGTTGCTACGTGCGATTTGGCTGTCGCGGCCGATACTTCTTCTTTCGCTATTCCTGGTGGAAAGGGTGGCTTGTTTTGCCACACACCTCTTGTTGCGGTGTCGCGCAATATTGGCCGTAAGCGTGCGTTGGAAATGGCACTTACTGGCGATGCCATTGATGCAGCAACTGCATTGCAGTGGGGGTTTGTGAATGCCGTGGTGCCGGCAAGCGAACTAGACGCAGCAACGCTCAATTTGTTGCAGCGCGCAACACGCGGCTCAGCGCACTCGAAGGGTCTAGGAAAAGCTGCATTTTATAAACAAGTACAAATGGGCGAGAGCGATGCGTATTCCTATGCGGTAGGAATGATGGCGGCAGCTGCTGTAACACCAGACGCACAAGAAGGAATTGCAGCGTTTCTAGAAAAAAGACATCCGGAGTTTCCCGCACAGGTGAAAGGAAATTCATGAGCACATTAGAAGAGCTCCCACTCACCGTTGAATTTGCTGTCAGTGGTATGACCTGTGGGGCATGTGCTGCACGTATTCAAGATCAATTGAACAAGATTGATGGTGTTGATGCCTCTGTGAACTACGCAACGGAAACTGCAACTGTGCGTACGCGCTTTGGTGTGCAATCTGATGATCTCATTCGTGCAGTGGAGGAAGCAGGTTACGGAGCAGCGCTTCGTGAAGCCGATGCGCCAGTAGGGGCAACCGAAGAAGAATTTGCAGAGAACTTGCAGGCTTTGCGCAATCGTCTTCTTGTTTGTGCGCTGCTCACCGCTCCCGTGTTTTTCTTTTCGATGTTTGAGTCGATGCAGTTTCAGAACTGGCAGTGGTGGGCCCTTGTTTTCTCAGCTCCGGTAGTCACGTGGGGAGCATGGCCATTTCATCGTGCTGCTGTCATGAACTTGCGCCATCGCGCAACCACCATGGACACACTTATTTCCATTGGTGTTGTTGCTGCGGTGGCGTGGTCGTTGTGGGCGTTGATTTGGGGTGATGCGGCAAGCAGTTACGGATCCATGGGCGGTATGTCGGGCATGTTGGGCATGAGCCATAGCTCGTACCATGTGTATTTTGAAGTGGCAGCAACCGTGACGGTCTTTATTCTGACTGGTCGTTATTTGGAAGCACGTGCAAAACGTAGTGCGGGTAATGCTCTGCGAGCACTTTTGGCATTGGGTGCACACACCGCAGTTGTTTTGGAAAATGGTGTTGAACGTGAAGTTGATGCCAAAAACTTGCAGGTGAACGATGTCGTTGTGGTGCGACCTGGCGAAAAGATTGCCACCGATGGCGTGGTGATTGAGGGCGATTCAAGCATCGATATGTCAATGCTCACGGGTGAAAGTGTGCCCGTTGATGTTGTTGCAGGCGACGCCGTTACGGGTGCAACTATTAACTTGACGGGTCGCTTGAAGGTGCGCGTTTCACGTGTGGGTGCCGATACCACCTTTGCACAAATGGCGAAATTGGTGCGCGAAGCACAAGCAACAAAGGCACCAGTACAAAAACTTGCCGACAAAGTGAGCAGTATTTTTGTTCCGGTAGTGCTGCTCATTTCGCTAGTGACATTGATTGCCTGGTTTGTGGTTGATGGCGATGCAACTAAGGCATTTACCGCAGCCGTTGCGGTTCTCATTATTGCTTGCCCTTGTGCA
>JBIKNT010000109.1:0-5463 GCA_044358465.1 Ilumatobacteraceae bacterium | reverse complement strand
ACCGGACCAAAGTTGCGACTATCCATTGATTGAGGGCGATTATCGCCAAGCACGAAAACTTGTTTTTGAGGTACCAACACTTCTGCCATCTCGGGCTGGTTGCAGCGATCGTTGAGGTTTACTTGCTCGGTGTCTCTGGTATCGAGGTATGGCTCTTCTAAAGCGACTTTATTGACATAGACCACACACTTGCTGATACTGATTTTTTCGCCAGGCAGACCTACGACACGTTTGATGAGGTCATCGTGTTGAATACTCTCCCCATTTGACGTCACACGATCAAATACAACTACGTCTCCCCTGTTGACGCCATGCAATCGATAGGAAAGCTTGTTCACGAGAACTCTGTTGGGCTGGTACAGCGTGGTCTCCATGGAAGGACCTGAGATGTAGAACTGTTGAAACACATACGTTCTGATACCCAGTGCGACGACAAGTGCGACGACGAGAACGACGACCCAATCTCGAACGGCTTTGAAGGAATCTGAAGTAGATGATGCCTGATCGGCGGTGTCTACTTCGTTGTCGTCATCTAGCACCACACGATTGTAGATGAAATAACGGCTAAATGAACGAGATTGTCTACAAAGAGTCGATCAATTTCTGAACACGATCGTCAACATTTTTAAAGGGATTCTTGCATAGCACTGTTCTCTGTGTCTGGTCGTTGATTTTGAGATGAACCCAGTCGACTGTGTAGTCACGCTTCTTGAGCTGTGCAGCACTGATGAATTGCGATCGTAAGTGGGCTCGAGTGGTGGTAGGGGCCGACTGAGTTGCGGTAACAATTTGCTCTTCGGTGCATAACGATCTCATGATATTTTTACGCCGGATGTGATAAAAAATTCCCTTTTCGGGGTCGATGTCGTGGTACTGCAAATCGATGAGATGACATCGAGGGTCACCCAGTGAAATGTGGTGCTTCTCTGAATAATTGAGCATGAGGCGATACTTCGCGACCCAATCGACTTCCGCTTCGAGTTTTAAGGGGTCATCTTCAATGGTTGATACACAGTGCTCCCACATTTGTAGGGCACGTGTCTCTTCTTCATTAAAACCGAAACGCTCACTATAAGAAATTGCCTTGTCGAGATAGATGCGCTGAATGTCGAGGGCGCTCATCTCGCGTCCGCTCTTTAGTTTCACTTTTTTCCGGCAAGTGATGTCGTGGCTAATTTCGCGTATTGCTCGTACGGGGCTTTCAAGTGTGAGATCCCGAAAATCAATGTCAGGATTCTCAAACATGCGCAAGACGCATGCCATTGAACCGACCTTGAGAAATGATGCATACTCACTCATGTTTGAGTCGCCAACAATGACGTGCAAACGGCGATAGTGCTCTGCGTCGGCATGGGGCTCATCTCGGGTATTAATGATTGGTCTGCTACGTGTGGTGGCGGAACTGGCAGTTTCCCAAATGTGCTCGGCTCGCTGCGCAATAGTAAATAGTGGGCCCTTAGCGGTCATGAGCAATTTGCCTGCGCCTGCAAAGATTTGGCGCGTAATGAGAAAAGGTATGACGACGTCGGAAAGGCTGGTCTGATCGTCAGTTCGTGACGTGAGATAATTCTCATGACAACCATACGAATTACCAGCGCTATCGGTGTTGTTTTTATAGATGTGAATTTCGCCGCGAATACCTTCGTCGGCAAGACGCTCTTCTGCAGCCACGCGCAGGTCATTCAAGATGTACTCCCCTGCTCGGTCTTGAGCAACAACATCGAGAATTGAATCGCATTCTGCCGTTGCATACTCGGGGTGCGACCCTACGTCTAGGTATAGGCGTGATCCGTTTGGCAGGAAAACGTTTGAACTTCTTCCCCAGGTGACGACTTTGCGGAACAAGTACCTCGCCACCTCATCGGGGCTCAAGCGGCGCTGCCCCTTCAACGTGCACATGATTCCGTATTCGTTCTCGAGCCCGTAGATCCGTCGAGAAAAATCGTGCACGATGATGGTTAGCCCTGTACTAAGGAATTCACTTCGGCATCGTCGAGGCGTGTAAACGAGCGACGCTCACCTGCACGTTTGAGAATGGCGATTTCACATTCGTCAACGGGAAGTATTCGGTCTGGGCCGGAGAGAGCATTTCGGCATAGTTGAACAACATCAGACAGTTGAGCTGAAGGCAACTCGGTCAACAGAGGTGACTCTTTCATGCGGGCGTATATGGCGTCGGAATCGCCACCCAAGACACAAAATTTACGCTCATCGAGAACGGTTCCGTCGTAGAAGATATGGAACAGCTGATCGTTGGTGGCATTGTCGGCCACTTCTGCGACAAGGATTTCCACCTCAAGAGGCTTCATTTCATGCGTGAAGATTTGCCCAAGTATTTGTGCATACTGATTCGCCAAACTCCGCGCGTCAACGTCGATGCGTGAATATTGATATCCCTTTAAGTCGGCAGCGCGAACGCCCGAAACTCGCAGTTGATCGAACTCGTTGTACTTGCCCACACCAGCAAATGCAATACGGTCGTAGATTTCGCTAATTTTGCGCAATGTATTGGAAGGATTCTCGGCGACAATGGCAATACCACCTGAATACTGAATTGCAATGAGTGCCTTGCCGCGCGCTATGCCTTTTCGTGCGTAATCGGCACGGTCTTTCATGATTTGTTCTGGAGCTACGTAAAAGGGCATGCTCATTTCACACCTCCTGATTTCGTTCTTGGTGCTCGGCAATAAGTTCTTCTACCAACTGCGACAAGGTTGAGTCGTCGATGCGCTCCCAGCCTTTATTGGTGATTGAGGCAACGATTGGGTAGATACCACGCAAGGTATCGGGGCCTCCTGTCGCTGAGTCTGAATCGGCTGCTTCCCACAATGATTTGAGGGCAAGACGAACAGCCGCCTCTTGCGACATTGAAGTTCTCCAACCAACTTTAATTACTGCGCCAGCGTGCACACTTCCAGAACCGGTAGCAACAAATTCACGTTCTTCGTACCGACCACCAGTTGGGTCGTAGTCCCACAAGCGCCCGTAGCCCTTTTGGAGATCGTAGCCAGCGAAGATTGGTACCACGATCAGCCCCTGCATGGCTGCGGGAAGATTTCCGCGAACCATCATGGAGAGTTGATTTGCTTTTCCTTCAAGTGAAAGCAACTGGCCTTCAACCTTCTCGTAATGCTCAAGTTGTAATTGGAAGAGTTTGATCATTTCCATCGCAGGCCCCGCGGTACCAGCAATAGCAACTCCGCTGAACTTGTCGGCTGATACCACCTTCTCCATGGAGCGGTGCGAAATAACATTTCCCGATGTAGCACGCCGATCGCCGGCCATCACTACGCCATCTGCAAATCGTAGAGCGACACATGTAGTTGCATGAGGAAAATGTGCCTGAGTTGCAGATTCAGCGAGATGCTTTTGAAACGGATCGATACCAACACGCTTCAGCAACTCAGCAAAGCTGGCGCCTGGGTGGTCGCCGGGTGTGAAAAATGGCATTGACATAAGTTCAGTGTAGGAGTTATTCCCCACCCTTTTGTACGTAACTATTCACAAAATCTTCAGCATTTGTCTCGAGTATGGAATCAATGTCATCAAGTAGTTGGTCGAGGTCAGCTTTCAAATTCTCAGCGTGATCATTTTTTCCAACATCGAGATCATTGATTTCCTCAACAGGTACTTCATTGTTAGCTGAGCTACTTTTACGTATCTTCTCCGTCATATAACCACCTTAGTAGTGAAATTAGAACACATCGGAAATTTTGAACGTTGTTAAATCTGAATTTTCTAGACCGAGAGCATTCACCAGGTCCAAAGGTGTAGTGCACGAGTTGAAGAGGCTTTCGGTGAGAACTCGTGTTCCTTTTAGTGGCTCCATCATTGGTATTCGACGTAATGGCCCATCGCCAACGTCAAAGATGATGCAATCCCAATTGGCAGAGACCACAAACTCTGGCCAGCGCTTCAAACATTCCCCACGGAAATATGCCCGTGTACTTTGGGGAGGGTCAGTGCGCGCGAGCTCGGCATCGCTTTGGGCCACAAGTTTCCTCAAGTTCATGCGCTCTGAGAGGTTCTTTCCAGGACGCATGTCGTGGTATTGCAAATCGAGTGCTTTGAGTCGCGCATCATTGGGTGAGAGGTCGTTTCGGTCTTGATAAGCGTTAATCAAACTCATCTTGGCCAACCAATCGATGGTGTCGAAGGATCCGATTCCGCCATTTGACAAGTTGGTGAGAGTTTCGCGCCACAGCAGAAGAATTTCTGCACCCTCATTCGGAAACTCATCGCTGCAAACGGATTGCAGTCCGTCGTTTGCACTGTATTTTTCGGCTGCTTCCAAAATGGAAAATTGAATCTCTAGAGAGGTTTTCAGGGTTCCGTTGCTGAGTCGTATCGGTGTGCCAAGGCTTAAGTCGCGACTCACAGTGCGAATAGTGCTGACGGGGCTATCAACAATGAGATGTGTTGGGAAGGCGCCGTCTTCAATCATCGCGAGCACGATGGCAGTTGTTCCTACTTTGAGGTAGGTGGCATATTCCGACATGTTTGCGTCGCCAACAATGACATGTAAACGACGATATTTGTCTGGGTCGCAGTGTGGCTCATCGCGCGTGTTGATGATGGGTCGCCGAATAGTTGTTTCGAGTCCTATCTCTTCTTCGAAAAAGTCTGCTCGTTGACTGATCTGATACGAAACAGCATCGGACCTTTCCGAGAACAGTTCTGAACCGACTTTCCCGGAGCCACAATAGATTTGCCGAGTAATAAAATGCGTTGTAATAAATGTGGCTAATTGCCCAAAGGGTAGTTCCCTTGACACGAGGTAGTTCTCGTGGCATCCGTATGAATTACCTTTACCATCGGAGTTGTTCTTATAAGTAATAATTTCGTGATGCTCGGGCAACAAGGCGTTGGCCCTTTGCATACTTTCTTTGATGATTTGCTCACCGGCGCGGTCGTAGAGCACAACTTCCATCGCTGTTCGGCATTCAGGAGTAGATACCTCGGGATGTGCGTGGTCGACGTAGTACCTGGCTCCGTTCGTTAAAACGGAGTTGGCCATGTGCGTTTCCACTTCGGGTGGAAAGGCATCTTCTAAGGAGAAACCTCGTGCATCGCGGTCAGGGGTTTCATCACCGAAATCCCATTGGATGTTTTGCTTGAAAGCGCCGGCGTAGGCGTTGACGAGAACCGAGGATGCAACAATTGGGCTGCTATCGAAACCACGGGAAATGACCCCATATTCCGTTTCGATTCCGCACACCTTTGGCAACGCCATAGCGACTACAGGTACTGGCCTGTCACCACGTGTTCAATTGCTTTACCGCCTGCTGCAGTGCCAGAGGCTGCGTGTTCGTTAATGAGTGTGCGAATGAAGACGATTCGTTCACCCTTTTTTCCAGAGATACGTGCCCAGTCGTCTGGGTTCGTTGTGTTCGGAAGGTCTTCATGTTCTTTGAACTCTTGGGCAATGGCTTCAATGAGGTCACTTTCGGTGATGCCCTTTTC